>NC_013855.1:300000-562500 GCF_000010725.1 Azospirillum sp. B510
TTGATGGCGGTGCCGGCGACGACACCCTGACGGGCGATCTCGGCAACGACACGCTGTCCGGTGGTGCCGGCAATGACATCCTCAGTGGCGATGCCGGCGACGACACGCTGGACGGCGGCACCGGCAACGACGCTCTCTCGGGCGGCGACGGCATCGATAGCCTGTCCGGCGGCGATGGCGACGACACGCTCGATGGCGGCGCCGGCAACGACCTTCTCCTCGGCGAGGCGGGCCAGGACAGCCTGCGGGGTGGCGATGGCGACGATGTCATCCTTGGTGGTGCCGGCAATGATATTCTGCTGGGCGATGCGGGCAATGACACCATCCGGGGCGGCGACGGCGACGATGCCATCGATGGCGGCGCCGGTGACGATCTGGTGATCTATGACGGCGGCCGGGACACCGTCCGTGGCGGCGGCGGCAACGACACGCTGCTGTTCGGCGACGGCTTCGCGGCCGACCAGCTCTATTTCGCGCGGCTCGACAACAATCTGGTGCTGCGCTTCCGCGATCGGGCGGAGCAGGTGGTCATCGCCAACCGCTTCAACGGTGTCGGCGAGGGCAGCGCCTACCTGCGGACCGTCCGTTTCCAGGATGGCACGGAGGTGCTGCTGTCAAATCCCGCCCTGCGGTTGGAAAGCACCGGCGGCGAGGGCGCCGACATGCTGGTCGGCTATGTCAACGGCGACCTGATCGATGGACGGGGCGGCAACGACACGCTGTCTGGTCTGAGGGGCGATGACACGCTGATCGGCGGCACCGGACGCGACGAGCTGCATGGCGGCGACGGCGACGACCTGCTGGACAGCCGGGCCGATGTCGCGGGAAGCGGCGACTATGACGTCGCTTATGGCGAGGCCGGCAACGACACCCTGCTGGGCGGCGGCGGCAACGACAACCTGTCGGGTGGCAGCGGCAACGATGTGATCGACGGCGGCGATGGCGCCGACATGCTTGCCGGCGGTGCCGACGACGACCGCCTGACCGGTGGGGCCGGCGCCGACACGCTGGTGGGCGGCACCGGGCGGGATTCGCTGGAGGGCGGCGACGGCAACGACGTCCTGGTCGGCGATGCCGCGGCGGACAGCGGCACCGTCATGTTCGAGGCGATGACGATGGCATTCACCGGAAATTACGCCCCCGCACAGGGTTGGGCGTCATCCGTTTCCCGCCCGCGTTTGCTTGGGGACGTGAATGGCGATGGCCGGGCGGACATCGTCGGCTTTTCCCGAACCCCCGTTCTGGTCTCTCTCGGGCAGGCCAACGGCAGCTTCGGTCCGGCCCAGGTCGGCTACAACGGAAGCTTCACGCCGGAGACCCGTTGGGACGAACAAACACTCTATCCCCGACTGCTCGGGGACGTGAATGGCGACGGTCGGGCGGACATCGTCGGCTTCAAGTACTCCGAGGTGGAGGTGGCCCTCGGCCGCGAGGATGGCAGTTTCGCGACGTCGCGTGCGGTGATGAGCGGAACATTCACGGCGAACGCTCTTTGGGGTACGAATTCCTATCCGCGCCTGCTCGGGGACGTGAATGGCGATGGCCGGGCGGATATCGTCGGGTTCACCGGCGGCAGCGTGTTGACCGCGCTGGGACAGGTGGACGGAACCTTCGGCGCCGTCCAGACCGCCTACACCGGCAGCTTCACTACCGGATATGGCTGGCCCAACGATCAGCAGTACACCCGCCTTGTCGGCGACGTCGATGGAGACGGCATGGCCGACATCGTCGGCTTCGGTGCCGATCAGGTCTTCATCGCCCGTGGCCGCGCCGACGGCACGTTCGCCCCGCTGCAAGTCGCCTACAGTGGCGGTTTCACCAAGAACAGTGGCTGGACGTCGCAGCTCGTCTATCCCCGTCAGTTGGCCGATGTGAATGGTGATGGCCGGATGGACATCGTGGGCTTTGCTGGAGATGGGACCTATGTTTCGTTCGGCCGGGCGGATGGCACCTTCAGCCGGCACCGCCTTGCGACCAGGGACTATGGTTACAATGGCTGGAACTCCGGGGAGATATATCCTCGGATGGCCGCCGACGTTGACGGCGATGGCCGCGCCGACATCGTCGGCTTCGCTTCCAATGGCGTCATGGTGTCGAGATCCGTCCTCAACGACGACACCTTGAGCGGTGGGGCGGGTGACGACACCTTGGCCGGCGGGTTGGGCGATGACGTCTACCGTTTCGGACGTGGCGGCGGGCATGACCGCATTGTCGAGAATGATGGCGACGTCGACAACGACCGGCTGGTGTTCGATGCCGGCATCGATGCCCATCAATTGTGGTTCAGCAAATCGGGCAGCGATCTGGAGGTGCGGGTCGTCGGCACCGACGACGCGGTGACGGTCGCCGGCTGGTACAGCGGCGCCGAGCATCACATGGACAGCATCGAAACCGCCGATGGAACCGTCCTGCTGGATTCCATGGTGGACCGGCTGGTCCAGGCCATGGCAGGCTTCGCCCCGCCGTCGGCCGGCACGATGACCATCGATCCCGATGCCTATCCCCAGGTCGAGACCGCCATCACCGCCTCCTGGCGGTGATGGTCATCGCGGCTGGAGGCCAAGGGGTTGGGAATGGGCATGGTTGACATTGGTCATATCATCGGCCGGCATCAGCAAGGCGATCTGACGGCGGCGGAGGCGGGATATCGCGATGTGCTGACGGCCATGCCCGGCCATCTCCAGGCCATGCAGATGCTGAGCCTGCTGCTGATGCAGACCCGGCGTCCGGCGGAGGCCGCCGACCAGTTCGGCCGGGTGGTGGCGGCCCAGCCGGACAATCCCGATCATCGGGCCAATTTCGCCAGCCTGCTGCGCGGCGCCGGCCGGTCGGAGGAGGCCGAGCAGGCCTGTCGCCGGGCGCTGGCGCTGGCGCCCGCCCATGTGGCGGGGACCTACAATCTGGCGAATATCATGGCCGCCCCGGCGCCGGCCGGGACCGGATCGCCGCTGGAGGCCGCCGTCTGGTATCAGCGGATCCTGGCGGTGACGCCGGACCATAAGCAGGCATTGAACAATCTCGAGGTTCTGCGCAGGAAGGAAGGCAGCCGTCTGGAGATCGCCGCTCGTCTTGCCGTCGCGCGCGACCCCCGGTCGGTGCGGGCGCATGATGCGCTCGCCCGGCTGCTCCAGCACCGCAGCGGCCTGTTGGACTGGTCGCCGGGCAAGGCGGTTCCGGTCGATCTCGGCTTGGCGGTCAAGGCCTTCGATCATCTGCGCCTTGCCCAGACCATTCATCCGGACGAGCCGGGTAGCCTGCGGCTGTGGCTGGCGCTGGCGCTCGACCTGTTCCAACTGGGGGCTCTCGACGACCGCCGGCTCGGATGGGTGGCCGGTGCGGCGTGGCGGCGCCTGCGCAGCGACCCCAAGGACGTTCTGGCGGCCTCGCTGGTGGGCTATCACGTCTATCGCCGTGGCCGCCTGCCGCTTGTTTCGAAGTTACAGAGGAGGTTCGCGGCGCGTTTCACCCCGGCGGAGCTGGAGGGCGCGGGGGAACTCGGCTATTGGTCGATGCTGCGGGCCGACGATGCGTTCTTCGAGACTCTGCCGCCGCTCGATGATGTGATCGCCCGGCTGTCCGGGATGACCATCGTGGCGGATCTGCCCGAGGGGCAGGGGCCCGTCATCATGATGAGCGGCGACGAGCTGTATGTGCGCCGTTTCGGGCCGGACCTCCTCCGCTCCATCGCCGAGTCCAGCCCTGGAGCCTCGGTCGTGCTGAACGTTGTGTCGCCGTCGCCGTCGCTGCTCGGGATGCTCGGGGAATGGCGGCGGCTTCATCCGCTGTCCATCGGCCTGTCCACCGAGCAACCCGACCTCACCGGGTGGTCCCACGCCCAGCGCGTCACCTACTATGCCTGCGCGCGCTTCATTCGCCTCCAGCAATGGCACAGGCGCCTCGGTCGGCCGGTGATCGTCGTCGATCTCGACGCCACCACCCGCAGCGACCTGCGGCGTCTCGCCGGCGAGATGGCCGGATACGATCTTGGCGTGATGCATGACCGCCGGCGGCGGGGGCCGTTCCGTGAAATTCCGGTCGGTTTCGTCTATTACAACGACACGCCGCTGGCCGGTCGGTATCTGGAGACGCTGGCGGCCTATATCGGCCATTTCCTGCTGGGCGGCCGGCCATGCTGGATGCTCGACCAGACCGCCCATCTCGCCGTCCTGGACTGGCTCGGCCGCCACGAACCGGACCTCGGCATCCGCCGCTACGATTTCCAGACCTTTCCCCACTGCGCCTTCATCGGCGAGAAATAGGGCTTTTCACAGCTTGGACCCCATCATCATCCGGTAGCGGATCTGGTCGAAGATCACGGCGAGGATCAGCAGCCCGCCCAACAGCACCATCTGCAGGTAGGAACCGATCTGGGCCAGATTCATGCCGTTCTGCACCAGTACGATGAAGAAGGCGCCCAGCACCACCGTCTCGACCCGGCCGATGCCGCCGCGCAGCGACACCCCGGCGATGACGCAGGCGGCGATCGATTCCAGGGCCAGCGTGCCGCCCAGATTGGCCTCGCCCGATTCCACCCGCGCGGTCAGCAGCAGGCCGGTCAGCGCGGCGATCAGGGCGCAGAGGACATAGGCGACGATCAGCGTGCGCCCGGTGTCGATGGCCGACAGCCTAGCCGCCTTGATATTGCCGCCGACGGCGTAGAGATGGGCGCCGGTCCGGGTGCGCGTCATCACCACCCAGGCGATGGCGATCGCCACCGCCGCGACCAGCACCGGCACCGGGATGCCCAGCCAGCGGCCGAAGCCGAACAGATCGGCGAATTCCGCCGGCAGGCCGGACACCGGGACGCCGCCGGTCAGGAACAGCGATCCGCCGGCCGCCACCGAGCTGACCCCCAGCGTCATGATGAAGGGCGAAACGCCGAACAGCGCGACGCCGGCGCCATTGGCCAGCCCGACCAGCGCCGCCACCACGAAACCGGCGAGCGCGCCGAACGCGATCACCAGGACCGGGGCGTCCGGGAAAGCTGCGCCGAGCGCCGCCATCACCAGGGCCGACACCACGGAGGTCAGCGCCACCGTCGCCCCGACCGCGAGGTCGAAGCCGCCGGTGATCAGCACCATCATCTGGCCCAGCGACACCAGCACCAGATAGACCGACTGGCGGGCGACGTTGACGAGGTTGTCGGTGGTCAGGAAGCGGTCGGAGGTCAGCGCGAAGACGGCCAGCGCCACGGCCAGGAAGAAGGGCAGCACGCCGAGGCGCAGGAACAGCGCACGCCCGGCCGCGCGCAGGCGGACGGAGGTGGAGACCGGGGCGGTGCCGGACAGCGGCGATCCGGCGGAGGAGGTGGCGCTCATGCGGTCAGTCTCGCTTCTTGGTCTGGGACGGGAGCCGATGGGGTGGAAGCCGGGGGAATCGGATCGAAGAAATGGGCGAGGATGGCGGCCTCGCTGATGGCGTCGCCCTCCAACTCGGCGGCGATGCGGCCATGGGCGAAGACCAGCAGGCGGTGGGCGAGATTCATCGCCTCCGGCAGGTCGGAAGAGATCACCACCACCGCCTTGCCGGCTTCCGCCAGTTCGCGGATCAGGCGGTAGATGGCGGCCCGCGCCCCCATGTCGACGCCGACGGTCGGCTCGTCGAAGATGTAGAGGTCATAGTCACGGCCGAGCGCGCGGCCGAACAGCGCCTTCTGCTGGTTGCCGCCCGACAGCTGGCCGACCGCCTTGCCGCGATAGGCCGGCGGCAGTTCGACCCGTTCGGCGGTCATCTCGCAGTTCCGGCGGATACGCCGCCAGGGCAGCAGGCCGAAGCGGCTTTGCGCGCCGGCCAGCTCCCCTTGCGCCAGATTGTCGCGGGTGGTGAAGGCCAGTTGCAGCCCCTCGGTCTTGCGGTCGGGCGGCACATAGCAGAGGCCGGCCCGCATCAGGTCGCGGGTCGCCGCACCGGTGACGTCCTGTCCGCGCAGCGTCACCCGCCCGGCCTCGACCGGCAACAGGCCCATCAGCGCCCGGAAGCTGCGCGACTTGCCGGAACCGACCAGACCGGCGACACTCAGAACCTCGCCGGCGCGCACCTCCAGATCGACACCGTGGACGCCCCAGGCGCGCAGCCCCTTCGTTCGCAGCAGGGCGGGGCCGGGATCGCGGATGATGACGGGGTAGATCTCGCCGATGGCGCGGCCGGCCATCATTTCGATCAGGGCCGCCTCGCTGGTCTCGGCCATCGCCACCGTGCCGATCCGCTTTCCGTCGCGTAGTACGGTGACGCGGTCGGCGATGCGGGCGAATTCCTGCATGCGGTGCGAGATGTAGATGATGCCGACGCCGCGCTCCTTCATGCGGGCGATGACGGCGAACAGATGATCGACCTCGCGGTCGGTCAGCGAGGCGGTCGGCTCGTCGAGGATCAGGATGCCGACCTCGCCATGCAGGGCCTTGGCGATCTCCACCATCTGCTGTTCGGCGCGGCTCAGCGTGGCGACCAGCCGTTTCGGATCGATGGCGAAATCGAGGTCGGCGAACAGGGCGGCGGCCTTGCGCCGCATCGCCCGGCGGTCGAGGAAGGGGCCTTTGCGCGGTTCGTCGCCCAGGAACAGGTTTTCCGCCACCGTCAGGCTGGGGACCAGCGAGAATTCCTGGAAGACGGCGGAGATGCCGGCGGCGCGGGCGTCGGCGACGCCGGTGAAGCGGACATGATGGCCGCGCACCAGGATCTCGCCGTCACTCGGGGCGGACACCCCGGCCAGCAGCGAGATCAGGGTCGATTTGCCGGCGCCATTCTCCCCGAACAGCACATGCACCTCGCCGGGGCGCAGGTCGAAATCGACGCGGTCCAGCGCGGTGACGCCGGGATAGCGCTTGGTCAGGGCGACGGTGCGGATCAGGACGGGAGGAGACATGCGCACACTCCGGATGATCCCCGCCGCCGCTTCCCCTCGGAAGCCGGCGGCGGGGGGAAGACGGCCTTACTTCACGCTGAAGATCGGAGCGAAGCTGTCCGGCGGCAGGATGCTGTCGCGCGGCACGCTGCCGACATTGCTCTTGTCGACGACGAAGATCTTCGGGCCGACATGGCGGACCAGATCGGTCTTCTCCAGCGCCCGCACCGCCTGGTCGATGGCGATGCGGCCCTGGATGACCATGGAGTCGGCCGGGGCGGCCTGGATGAAGCCGCGCTTGATGCCCTGATAGACGCCGGGCGTCATGTAGAAGGCGAGCAGCCCGACCTTGTCGGTCAGTCCGCGCTCGCGCAGCAGGCCCTGCGCCGCCTCGGCGGTGACGGCGGTGCCGGCGATGTATTTGATGTCGGGGGTCGCCTGGAGCACGTCCTCGACCAGCCGAAGCTGCGCCTCCTTGCCGGTGTCGCCATAGCGCGGCTCCAGCACCTGCACGGCGGAACCGGCCACCGCCTCCATGAAGCCCTTGTTGGCGGCCTCGACCCAGCCGGCGCCAGCCGGGCCGGGGAACCAGCCGACCTTGACCGGCGGGCTGCCGGCCGGATGCCTGGCGGCGAGATAGCGGCCGGTCTCCGCCCCCATGGTGTGGAAGGAGACCAGCGACTTGGCGGTCAGCGCCGGGGAGGAGATGCCATTGATGACATCGATGACCGGGATGCTCTTCTTGGCCAACTCCGCCACCAGATTGTTCAGCCCGTCGAAGCTGATGGCGCCGATCACCACGGCGTTGGCGCCGCGCGCCACGCAATCCTCGATCTGGCTGATCTGCTTGTTCAGCTCGGTATAGCCGCCGGCCTCGACGATGTTGGCCTTCACCCCCAGCCGCTTGGCCTCCTCCACGACACCGAAATCGACGCCCAGCCAATAGGCGTCCTTCATGTGTGGGAAGGAGACGCAGATGTCCCACTTTTTCGCCGCCTTCGCCAGCGGGCTGTAGGAGATGTCCTTCGGCTTGCCGTCGGCGGAGAAGGCGGGCGTCACCTCCACCGCCGGATAGGGGAACCAGTCGGCGGCGGATGCCGGGAGGGCGGCGGCGAGGCCGCTTCCAAGAACGGTGGCGGCGACGAGAGCGCGAGCGAAGGCGTTCATGCGGGTGGTCTCCACGGCATGGGATTGGACGGATGGAATGGGGTGTGCGGAAAAGTGGAGGGAGGCGGCGGGGGGGACGCCGCCTCCCCGCCTGTCAGGCCAGCGCTTCGCGCAGGCGGGCCAGCCTGTGGGCCTCGTCGGCGCGTGCGGTCAGCGCCTCTTCCATATCGACCTTGACGAAACGCACGCCGGTGTGGGGCTGCATCTGGCCGATCAGGTCCATGTCGGCGGAGATCACCGCACCCAGCGTGAAGTAACCGCCGCCCGACACGGCGTCGCGATGCAGCACGATGGGCTCGGTGCCGCCCGGCACCTGGATCGAGCCGTAGGGATAGCAGGCGTCGACGATGTTGGACGGGTTGGAACCGGCGCCGAAGGGCTGTTCGCGCGGTTCGAAGGTGAAGGGACGGCCGCCGCGGAAGCGGTAGCCCATGCGGTCGGCCTCGGGCGCCACCTTCCAGCCATCCTCGAAGAAGTTGCGCCCGGCCTCCTCGGTGATCAGGCGCCAGTAGAGGCCGGGCAGCACGCGCAGCTCGGCGCTCTTGCCAACCGTGCGGCGCAGCGCCTCGGGCACCTCGCTGCCGTGGCGGATGGCGCCCGGCGTGCCCAGCGGCACCATGTCGCCCGCCGCCAGCGCCCGGCCGTGATGGCCGCCGAGCGCGCCGATGATGTAGGTGGAGCGGCTGCCCAGCGCCGGCGGGGTGTCGATGCCGCCGGAAATCGCGATATAGGCGCGGGCGCCGCCCTTCAGATAATCGAAGGACAGCACCTGTCCGGCCCGCACCGGGAAGGCGGTCCAGGCCGGATGCGGCTCGCCGTCGACGCGGGCCGGCAGGTCGGCGCCGGTGACTGCGACGGTGGCGTCGACCTCGAATTCCAGTTGCGGCCCCATGAAGACCGCCTCCAGCGCCGCCGCCCCTTCCGGGTTGCCGACCAGCAGGTTGGCGGCGCGCAGCGCATAGCGGTCCATCGCCCCCGACATCGGGATGCCGAGATGGAAATAGCCGGGCCGGCCGAGATCCTGGACGGTGGTCAGCAGGCCGGGATTCAGAACCTTAAACGCCATGGAGGGTCTCCATCAGCCGCTGGTTGGTGCCGTCGATGTCCGCGTTGAAGCTGTCCAGATCGAAGGTGACCTTGCGGATGCGCGGCTCATAGCGGTTGACCGCGACGTCGGCGGTGACGGCGTCATATTCCTCGCGGTCGATCGGCTTCCATTTCACGATGTCGCCGGGGCGGAAGAACACCATGAATTCGCGCAGGTGGGAGACCTTCTGGGTCGGGTCGTAGATCGGCATCGGCGTGATGCCGAACATCTGATAGCCGCCGGCACCGCGCACCGAATAGACGCAGCCGAAGCAGCCGCCATGGCCGATGGTGTGCTTGGGCGTGTCGGTGCGCGGGCGCAAATATTTCGGCACCTGGATTTGCCGCGAGCGCTCGACCAGCTGGTAGAGGAAGGGCAGGCCGGCGACGAACCCGACCATCGACACGAACCAGGGCGAGGCATGGTGGGCGTGGATGAACTGCTCCACCGTGTCGTAGCCGTTCATCCGGGCGGCGTATTCCAGATCGGTGCTCTGCGGATCCTGGTGCCGTTCGCGGAAGCGCATCAGCGTTTCGGTGGTCCAGGGGTCGCGGTAATAGACCGGCACCTCGACGATGCGGGTCTCCAGCCGCTTCTCCGCCTTGTCGGCCGCCTGTTCGAGCGCGCGCAGCCGGCCCATCAGCTCATCGGGGGCGATGCGGTCGGGATCGAACTTGATCTGGAAGCTGCCGTTGGCCGGACAGATCTCGGTGATGCCGTCGATGTGGGCGGCGCGGACCGCGTTGGTGATCGACATGCTCTTGAAGAAGGCTTCGAGCGACATCTCCTCGTCCATCTCGACGAAGATGTGCTCGTCGCCACCGTAGGAATAGCGGGTCTGCATCCGGTGCTCCTATTGCGCGGCCTTCGGGGGATTGAATGCGGGGTTCCCGGCCAGCCAGCCTTCCAGGAACCGGGTGTGCGCCTTGCCCGCCCGGACCTGCGGATCGGCGGCGAGCGCCTTGTGCAGCGGCACGGTGGTCTTCAGCCCGGTCAGGGTGAAGCCTTCCAGCGCCGCCGCCATGCGGTCGATGGCCTCGCCCCTGGTGGCGCCATGCACGATCAGCTTGCCGAGCAGGGAATCGTAGAAGGGCGGAACCGTGTAGCCTTCATAGATCATGCCATCGAAGCGGATCGCCGGATCGGTCGGCACCGACAGGTATTCGACCGTTCCGGGGCAGGGCAGGAAGCCGGCGGCCGGATCCTCGGCATTGATGCGCACCTCGATCGCGTGTCCGGTCCGCGTCACCTGATCCTGGGTGACGGGCAGCGGCTCGCCCCCGGCGATGCGGATCATCGCCGCGACCAGATCGATGCCGGTGATCATCTCGGTCACCGGGTGCTCGACCTGGATGCGGGTGTTCATCTCGATGAAGAAGAAGGCGCCGCTCGGCTCGTCATAGAGATATTCCAGCGTGCCGGCGCCGCGGTAGCCGACGCTTTCGGTGAGCGCCACCGCCGAGGCGCAGAGCCGCTGGCGGGTGGCCTCGTCCAGGCAGGCGGCCGGCGCCTCCTCCCACACCTTCTGGCGGCGGCGTTGCAGCGAGCATTCACGCTCGAAGCAGTGGATGGCCCGGCTGCCGTCGCCGAGGATCTGCACCTCGATGTGGCGGGCGTTTTCGATCACCCGTTCCAGATAAAGGCCGCCGTCGCGGAAGGCGGCCTGGGCCTCCGATTGGGCCTGTGGCGCGAGGCGGCGCAGATCGTCCGGCGTCTCGGCGATGCGGATGCCGCGACCGCCGCCGCCGGCCGCCGCCTTGATCATCACCGGATAACCGATGGTCTCCGCGGCGGCGAGTGCCGCGTCCACATCGGCGACGCGGCCCTTCGATCCGGGCACCACCGGCACACCGGCGGCGATGGCGGCCTCGCGGGCGGCGGCCTTGTCGCCCATGCGGCGGATGGTGTCGGCCTTCGGACCGACGAAAACCATGCCGAAGCTCTCAACCATGTCGGCGAATTCGGCATTCTCGGCGAGGAAGCCATAGCCGGGATGGACGGCGTCGCAGCCGGTCTTCCGCGCCGCCGCCACCAACCCCGCCGCGTCGAGGTAGGAGTGGCGGGCGGCCGGGCGACCGACGCTGACGGCCTCGTCGGCCAGCTTGACCGCCAGCATGTCGCGGTCGGCTTCGGAATAGGCCTGGACCGTCTCGATGCCCAGGCTCTTGGCGGCGCGGATGATCCGCACCGCGATCTCGCCGCGGTTGGCGACGAACAGGCGGCGGATCGTCATCGCGCTCAGCCTTCCAGCTCGACGAGGACGGCGCCGGCCATCACCGGCTCCTCATCCTCCACCGCGAAGCTCAGGATGGTCCCGGCGACGTCGGCGCGGATCTCGTTGAAGCTCTTCATCACCTCGACGAGGCCGATGACGTCGCCCGGCTCCACCTTGTCGCCGACCTCCTTGAAGGGCGGCTGGCCGGGGGCGGGACGCCGGTAGAAGGAGCCGGGCAGGGGAGAGCGGATCTCGGGCATCGAAACTATCCTTCTTCAACGGGCTGTTCTTGGCGGGCCGCCAGTGGCGGGCTGGGAAGTCGAAAGACGTCAGCGCGTTTGGACGACCAGATCGGCGGCGGCGACGATGCGCAGCCCCTCCTTCAGCAGGGCGTTCCGCACCGCGGTGCCGATGGCGAGCGCGCCGGGCGTGTCGGAATGGAAGCAGATGGAGTCGAAATCGATGTCGATGTCGTCGCCCTCCACCGTCCGCACCTTGCCGTCGCGGCAGGCGCGCACGCATTTGTCGGCGACCTCCGCCGGGGCGAGCGGGCGCATGCGGCGGGCGAAGACGATGGAGCCGCTGCGGTCATAGTCGCGGTCGGCGTAGAATTCGCGGATCACCGGCAGGCCCGACGCCTCGGCGACGGCGCAGGTCTCCGACACGTCCATGCAGAACAGCAGCGTGTCCGGGCTGGATTTCAGCAGCGCCTCGACCATCAGGCGGGACAGCGTCTCGTCCTTCGCCGCCTCCATATAGAGGGCGCCGTGCGGCTTGACATGTTGCAGCCGGGTACCGTGGCGGCGGGCGAATTCACGCAGCGCGCCGACCTGATAGAGGATGTCGTTGACCAGTTCCTCCGGCTTGGCCTGGATCACGCGGCGGCCGAACCCCTGGAGGTCGCGATAGCCGGGATGGGCGCCCAGCGCCACGCCGCGCTCCACCCCCAGCCGCACCACGCGATCCATCAGGTTCGGATCGCCGGCATGGAAGCCGGTGGCGACATTGGCGGAGCTGATCAGGTCCATCAGCGCGTCGTCGGAAGCCTCGCCGAGCGTCCACTGGCCGTACCCCTCGCCGAGGTCACAGTTGAGATCGACCATTGTGCGGGCCAACGCCTTACTCCCTTGCTTGCTTATGAGGCCGGCTCATTCCGGGAAATGAGTCTGTGGAATGGCTGCCTTGCCATCTGAGCGTATGTCGTTTCAGGTCCTTTGCAATTTCTAATTTATGCGATTGCTTTATCTGATTTTCCGTTGGAAAAATCCGCCTGTATATCAGGCAAATCACCATGCGATAGGGGATTCTGAGGCGATGGCGCCTAGTCAAATTTTAGGCATTTTCTGATTTATCAATATATCGACGCGCTAAATTCCGAGGTTTGGCATGCTGAATTTCCGCCATGTGAAATATTTCGTCGCCACCGCCAATCTGGGTCAGGTGTCGCGGGCGGCGCGCGAACTGTCGATTTCGCAGTCGGCCATCACCTCGGCCATCAAGGAGCTGGAGGCCGAGCTGGGCGGGCGCCTGTTCGTCCGCACCGCCCAGGGTATGGAGCTGACCGACACCGGCCGCCGCTTCCTGGCCGCCAGCCACCGCATCATGGCCAGCGTGGAGGAGGCGCTGCACCCGGTCGACACCGCGGCGGAGGTGGCGGGCAGCCTGACCATCGGCGCCAGCTATACGGTGCTGGGATATTTTCTGCCGCAGCATCTGGAACGGCTGGAGCGGCGCTATCCCAACCTGCGCATCCACATCCATGAACTGACGCGCGAGATGATCGAGGACAATCTGATCACCGGCCGGCTCGACATGGCGGTGGTCCTGACCTCCAACATCAGCAATCCGGAGCTGACGACCGAAACCCTGACTGGCAGCCAGCGGCGCCTGTGGGTACCGGCCGGGCACCGGCTGCTCGACCTCGAATCCGTCGGTTTGCAGGATGTGGCCGAGCATCCCTACATCATGCTGACGGTGGACGAGGCCGCCCACTGGACGACGCGCTACTGGAGCGCCTCGCCCTTCCGTCCCAATATCCGGCTGCGCACCTCCTCGATCGAGGCGGTGCGGTCGATCGTCGCCAACGGCCAGGGCGTGACCATCCTGTCCGACATGGTCTACCGGCCCTGGTCGCTGGAAGGGAAACGCATCGAAACCATCATCATGCGGGAGCGGGTTCCCGCCATGGATGTCGGGCTGGCCTGGCGCCAGGGGGTGGCGCTGACGCCGGCCATGCGCCTGTTCCGCACCCATTTCAGCGAGGTCTACCAAACCCCGCAGAGCCGCATGCCGCGTTAGAGCGCGATCGCTTCGGACAGACTCTAAGGAACCTTGTGCGTCTCGGGGACCAGCACGTCGGCGCAGATCGCCCGCATCCGCTCGGTCCGGTCGGCCGCGGCGTCCGGCGCCAGCAGCCCCTGGCCGAAGGCGAAGGCGTAGAACAGATAGGCGCGGGCGAAGGCCTGGTCGGGAGCGAGACCGAGCGCGGCGAACAGGCCGGCGACGCTGCGCAGGCGCTCGCGGTCCACCTCGGCGATCACGCCTTTCGCATCCGGGTCGCGCCGGGCCCAGTCGCGTACCGCCAGTTCGATCGCCATGCCGCGCGGCTTGTTGCCGCCATAGAGCGCCAGCAGGTCGCGCAACTGCTGCGCCGGCTCGCGCCCGTCCAGCCGGGTCTGGTCCGTGATGGCGGCGATGCGGCCCAGTTTCCAGCTCTCCAGCAACGCGGCCATCAGGTCGGTGCGGTCGCGGAAATGCCAGTAGAAGCTGCCCTTGGTGACCTTCAGCGCCTTCGCCAGCACCTCCACCCGCACCTTGTCGACGCCGCCTTCGGCCAACGCCGCGAAGGCGGCGGCCAGCCAGGATTCGCGGTTCTTCGTCTTGGATTCCATACCCGTCCTTCGCGCGTTGCCGGCTGCCGCGGCCTTGGTCCCGAAGGCGATCTATACCCGAAAAGGAAGGCCGCTGCCTATTCGCCCTGCTGCATCTGGATCGCGTCGGACGCCCGGCCGCGGTAATGGATGTTGCCGTCCCCGTCCAGGAAGGCCCGGTCGCCGGTCATGTAATAGCGCCGGCCATGGCGGAAGCGCTGCGCGGTACGGTTCGGGTTGTTGGCGTAGGCTTCGAACCAGAACAGCGGGGAGTGGTCGACGTCAATGGCGAGTTCGCCGGCCCCGCCCACCGGCGCCTCCTGCCCGTCGGGGTCGAGGATGACGACGCGGAACCCCGGCATCGGGCGGCCGAGCGAGCCGCTGGGCGGCTGGGCGGCGTCGCCATTCTCCGGCCCGTCCGGGTCGTAACGGTTCACGATGAAGATGCCGGTCTCGCGCTGGCCATATTGGTCGAGCAGAGGGACCTTCACCGTCCGGTTCGCCCAGGCGATCAGGTCGGGCGGCAACGGTTCGCCCACCACTGACAGGATGCGTAGCGCGGCCTGATGCGACACGCCAGGATCGGCGCCGTGCCAGGCCCGGATCTGCGACGGGGCGGCGGTCAGGTTGGTGACGCCGAACTTCGTCAGCATGCGGTAGCCCTGCCGCACATCGTAGGGGCCGTCGCAGAAGATCGTCGTCCGTCCCAGCAGCAGCGGTCCGACCAGACCGTAATAGGCGCCATAGGCCCAGCCGGGATCGGCCATGTTCCAATAGATGTCGTCGTCGCGCAGGTCGAGGCCGATGCGCATGTACTGCTCGATCCCCGACAGGGCCTTGACCGGCAGCGAGACGCCGAGCGGCGTCGGCTCGGATTCCGAGGTGTAGATCAGCGCGAAGGCGTCGTCCTCGCGGTAGCGGGCGATTTCGGCGAGCGGGACGGCCTCGTGCAGCGACGACCAGAAGGGCACGGCGTCGGGGCCGAAGGCCTCGTCCCCCTCCACCGTCACCACCGGACGGGTGTTGTCGCGCGGCACCTTGCGGCGCAGGAAGCCGTTGGTGACGATGGCCCGCGCCTCGCTGTCGGCCAGCCGGTAGGCGACGGCCGACGCGGTGTAGGTGGTGAACAGCGGCATGTAGACGCCGCCCAGCCGCCAGATCGCCAGCGCGGTGATCAGCAACTCCGGCCCCTTCGGCAGCAGGACCGCCACCCGGTCGCCGGCTCCCACCCCCATGCCGGCCAGCACGGTGGCGAAGCGCGCCGAATCGCGGGCCAGCCGGGCGAAGCTCAGTTCCGTCGTTTGTCCGGCCACGCTTTCATGCAGCAGCGCCGCCCGCGCGCCGTCGGCGGCACGGACATGGCGGTCGCACAGCAGCGCCGCCAGCGCGATGGAGCCGCCGCGATATTCCGGCCTCAGGAAGGCCGAGGGCCGCACCATCAGAGCGGACGGCACCGACGCCGGTGCGGCCGCTTCCGGCGGCTGGGGCAGGGCAGGAGGGGGAACCGGTGCCGGAGGGCGATGCCTCAATGCCGCCAGATCGCCGAGCGCCATCAGGTCGGGGCCCAAGTGATAGCGCTTGCTGCCGGCATCCTGCTCGACCAGCCCATCGCGGGCCAGCGCCATCAGCAACCGGTGGGCGGTCGCCTTCGACAGCCCGACCCCGGCCATCAGGTCGGCCAGCCGCGCGCCGGCGGTCCCGGCCTCGGCGACCGCCCGCAGCAGGGCGATGGCCCGTTCCAGGCTCTGGGTGCCCCCCGCCGCGCTGGGAGCGGCGGGGGCGATGTCGGTGCGACTGCTCATAGGGGTCCATAATATGGACCGCGCGACCGCTTGTCGCGTCAAAAAACATGCATTGGCGGAATGTCAGTGTTGAAAACAGAAAGCATCGCGGTATATAGTGAGGAAGTTGCTCATGAAACGGTCCACAATATGGACCCAGCCGGCCGCCAAAGAGCCGGTGCGTGACCCGGAGAAGCGGTACCAACAGCAACGGAGGAGGAAATGTCCGGCGCGCCCGTCGCACAGCCCGGCCCTGGCCAAAATTCCCCTGGCCAAAAGTCGCCCACCACCCAGGCGGAAACCATCTTCGAGGCTCGGGGCGTCAATCTGCGCTTCGGGGGCGTCCATGCGCTGACCGACGTCAGTTTCGGCATCCGCAAGGGGGAGCTGTTCTCGATCATCGGCCCGAACGGGGCCGGCAAGACCTCGATGGTCAACTGCATCTCCGGCCGCTATCGGCCGACCGACGGCAAGGTTTATTTCAAGGGCCGCGACGTGACGGGCATGACCCCGAACCACCGCGCGGCGCTCGGCATCGGCCGCACCTTCCAGAATCTGGCGCTGTTCGGGCATATGACCGTGCTCGACAACATCATGGTCGGTCGCCACCACCTGCTGAAGAACAATTTCCTGACCGGGTCGCTCTATTGGCTGACCGGTGCGCGGAGGGAGGAGCTGTCCCACCGCCGCGAGGTGGAGGAGATCATCGACTTCCTCGAAATCCAGCATGTGCGCAAGGCGACCGCCGGCACCCTGTCCTACGGCCTGCGCAAGCGGGTGGAGCTGGCCCGCGCCATTGCGCTGAAGCCGGACCTGATCCTGCTGGACGAGCCGATGGCCGGCATGAATCTGGAAGAGAAGGAGGACATGGCCCGCTACATCGTCGACCTGAACGAGGAGTTCGGCATGACCGTGGTCATGATCGAGCATGACATGGGCGTGGTCATGGACATTTCGCACCGGGTGATGGTGCTGGAATTCGGCAAGAAGATCGCCGAGGGCAAGCCGGAGGAGGTGCTGGCCGATCCCCGCGTCCGCCGCGCCTATCTGGGCGAGGATGACGACGAGGAGGATGTGCCCGCGGCGGTCATCCCCCCGCGCAAGGAGGTCGCGTGATGTCCGCCGTCCCCCTTCCCGATCTGGTCGTCAACGACACCCTGCCGAAGCTGCTGGCCCTGCATGCGCGTGAGCATGGCGGCGACATCGCCATGCGCGAGAAGGATTTCGGCATTTGGCGCACCTTCACCTGGGCTGATGTGCAGGCGCGTGTCCGCGCCTTCGCGCTGGGGATGACCAAGCTCGGCGTCGTGCCGGGCGAGGTCGTCGGGCTTCTCGGCGACAACCGTCCCGACTGGGTGATGGGCGAGATCGCCACCCATGCCGTGCGCGGCTACAGCCTGGGCATCTACCGCGACGCGCTGGACGAGGAGGTCGCCTACCTCATCACCTATGCCGATGTGAAGGTCGTCTTCGCCGAGGATGAGGAGCAGGTCGACAAGCTGCTGAACCTCGCCGACCGGCTGCCGACCTTGCGGCACATCCTCTATTCCGACCCGCGCGGCATGCGCAAATACCACGACCCCCGCCTGATGCCGGTCACCGATCTTGTGGCCATGGGGGAGGAGCTGCATGCGCGGCAGCCGAATCTCTACGACCGCATGGTCGCGGCGACGAAGGGCGAGGAGGTGGCGATCCTCTGCACCACGTCCGGCACCACGTCCAACCCGAAGATGGCGATGCTGCCGGCCGGGCGGCTGATCCGCCATGTCGCCAGCTACCTGTCGGCCGATCCCAAGGGGCCGGAGGATGACTATGTCTCGGTCCTGCCGCTGTCCTGGATCATGGAGCAGGTCTATGCGGTCGGCATGGGGATGGTGTCGCGGATGCGCGTGAACTTCGTCGAGGAAGCCGAGACGATGATGCATGATTTCCGCGAGATCGGGCCGACCTTCGTGCTGTTCGCCCCCCGCCTGTGGGAGCAGATCGCCGCCGATGTGCGCGCCCGCATGATGGACGCCTCGCCCTTCAAGCAGAAGATGTTCGACCTTGGCATGAAGCTGGGGCTGGAGGCGCTGGCGAAGGGGCGGCGCTCGGCGATGGCCGACGCCATCCTGTTCAAGGCGCTGCGCGACCGGCTGGGCTTCACCAACCTGAAATCGGCGGCGACCGGCGGTGCGGCGCTCGGGCCCGACACCTTCAAATTCTTCCAGGCGCTGGGCGTCCCGCTGCGCCAGATCTACGGCCAGACCGAGACGATGGGTGCCTATACCGTCCATCGCGGCGCCGACGTCGATTTCGACACGGTCGGCGTGCCGTTCGACGGCGGCATCGAGGTGAAGGTGATCGACCCCGACCACAACGGCGTCGGCGAGATCGTCACCCGCCATCCCAACATGTTCGCCGGCTATTACCGCAACGAGACGGCGACCGTCGCCGACATGCGCGACGGCTGGATGCACACCGGCGACGCCGGCTTCTTCGACAAGAAGGGCCATCTGGTCATCATCGACCGCATCAAGGACATCGCCACGACCGCCAAGGGCGACCGCTTCAGCCCGCAATATATCGAGAACAAGCTGAAGTTCAGCCCCTATGTGGCCGAGGCGGTGATCCTGGGCGACAAGCGCGACTATCTGTCGGCGATCATCTGCATCCGTTTCCCAATCGTGTCGAAATGGGCGGAGAAGAACCGCATCGCCTTCACCACATACTCCGACCTGTCGTCGAAGCAGGAGGTCTACGATCTGCTGCGGGCGGAGGTGGAGCGGGTGAACCGGACGCTTCCCGACTACCAGCGCATCTCGAAGTTCCTGTTGCTCTACAAGGAGCTGGACGCCGATGACGGCGAGCTGACCCGCACCCGCAAGGTGCGTCGTGGTGTCATCGCCGAGAAATACGGCAGCATCATCGACAGCATCTATGCCGGCCAGCCGAAGATCGGCGTCGACACCACCATCGCCTTCCAGGACGGCACCAAACAGCGCATCCGCACGACGCTGACCGTCATCGACCTTGTGTCCGGCGCTGCCAAGGAGCCGCGGCAGACGGTCGCGGCGTAAGGAGCGCGCGATGCAAACCGCCAATCAAACCCTCCCCCGTCCCGGGCGAGGGAGGGGACCCGTGCGCAGCACGGGGAGGGTGAGGGGTCCGGCAAAGAACGGGCGTCCTGATCCTTGGAAGCCCCCTCACCCGACCGCTTCGCGGTCCCCCTCTCCCGGGGCGGGAGAGGGACAGAAAGAGGCCACGCCATGACCCTTCTCTTCCAGCTTCTCGTCAACGGCCTGATCGTCGGCGCGCTGTATGGCGTGGTCGCCATGTCCTTCGTGCTGATCTACAAGGCCAGTCGCATCGTCAACTTCGCGCAGGGCGAATTCCTGCTGATCGGCGCCTGGACCTGCTGGTGGCTGCTGACCAGCTGGCAGTTGCCCTTCTGGATCGGCTTCCCGATCACGCTGGCCTTCATGCTGGCCTTCGGCGTCATCCTCCAGATCGTGGTGCTGCGGCCGATGATCGGCGAGCCGATCATCTCGGTCATCATGGTGACGATCGGCCTGTCCATCGTCTTCCAGGCGGCGATGAAATGGATGTTCGGCGTCTTCGCCAAGCCCTTCCCGCCGATCTTCGCCAGCCCGACCATGAACCTGTTCGGGCTGGAGGTGCAGACCGTCTATGTCATGTCGCTGGTCATCTCGATCCTGATCATGGCGGGCTTCGGCTGGTTCTTCAAATATTCGCGGGTCGGCCTCGCCATGCGGGCCACCGCCTTCGACCAGCAGGTGGCGCAGTCGCTCGGCATCTCGGTCCGCCACATGTTCGCGATGAGCTGGGCGATCTCCGCCATGGTGTCGGCGGTGGCCGGCGTCACGGTGGGCGTGGTCAACGGCGTGTCGTCGGCCCTGTCCTTCTTCGGCATCAAGGTGTTTCCGGCGGTGATCCTCGGCGGACTCGACAGCGTCATCGGCGCCGTGGTCGGCGGCCTGATCGTCGGCGTGCTGGAGAACATGGCGCACTACCTCGACAGCCAGTGGCTGAACTGGGGCAACATGTACGAGATCGCGCCCTTCTACGTCCTGATCGCCATCCTGATGATCAAGCCCTACGGCCTGTTCGGCACCAAAGACATCGAGCGCGTGTGAGGACCCCATGGCATCCGTCAGCATCATCCCGAGCGGCGACTACAAGACCTCCTACGGGTCCGACACCACCATCTTCCCGACCAGGACCAGCCGCAACTTCGCGATCCTGGGCGTGGTCCTGCTGCTGGCTTGCCCGGCCTTCATGGACCGCTACTGGCTCAGCCTGCTGATCCAGATCGGCTATCTCGGCATCGCCGCGCTGGGCCTCAACATCCTGGTCGGCTTCACCGGCCAGATCTCCATCGGCCATTCCGCCTTCTTCGGCTTCGGCGCCTTCGCCTCGGCCTGGGCCAGCAACAGCCTGGGCGTTCCGGTGGCGCTCGCCATCCCGCTGGCCGGCATGATGACGACACTGGTCGGGCTGCTGTTCGGCATGCCGGCGGCGCGGCTGAAGGGCCTGTATCTCGCCATCGCAACGCTGGCGGCGCAGTATATCCTTCAGGATTTCTTCGCGCGGGCCGACTGGTTCACCGGCGGCACCGCCGGCACCATCGCCGAGCCGCTGACCATCCTCGGCTTCGCCTTCGACACCGACGAGCGCTTCTTCTATGTGGCGCTGGTGGCGCTGGTGGTGATGTACATCCTCGCCACCAACCTGATGCGGACCCGCGACGGCCGCGCCCTGGTGGCGGTGCGCGACCATTATCTCTCGGCCGAGATCATGGGCATCAACCTGACGAAGTACCGGACGATGTCCTTTGGCATCTCCGCCTTCTACGCCGGCATCGGCGGCGCGCTGTACGCCCATTATCTCCAGTTCGTGTCGGTCGAGGGCTTCACCATCCTCTTCTCGATCCAGTTCCTTGGCATGATCATCATCGGCGGACTGGGCTCGATCATGGGCACGCTGATGGGCACCGCCTTCATGGTCTTCCTGCCCGAAGCGATGCAGGCGCTGACCAAGCTGGTAAGCGGCACCGCCATCGATACCGCGCTGAACCTGAAGGACAACATCGCCTTTCTGCGCGAGATGTCGATCGGCCTCGTCATCATTCTGTTCCTGGTGTTCGAGCCCGACGGGCTGGCCCACCGCTGGAAGCAGATCAAGGCCTATTGGAAGCTCTATCCCTTCTCGCACTGACGCGTACGCTTTTGCCGATCAACGAACAGAACAGACTGGGGAGTCAACGCACCATGTCGATCAGGACCGCGCTCTTCGCCACCTCCGCCCTTCTGCTGGCGACCTCCGCCACGGCATATGCCGACATCCCGGTCGGCCATCTGGCGGACCAGTCCGGCGCCACCTCCGACGTCGGCGTGCCCTATGCCCAGGGTGTGGCGGACGCGCTGGCCTACATCAACTCCAAGGGCGGCATCAACGGCACCAAGCTTGCGGTCGACAGCGTCGATTACGGCTATCAGGCGCCGCGCGCCATCAGCCAGTACAAGAAATGGTCGTCGGGCAGCGACAAGATCGCGGCCCTCCAGGGCTGGGGCACCGCCGACACCGAGGCGCTGACCGGCTTCGTCGGCAAGGACGAGATCCCGGCCTATTCCGGCTCCTACTCCGGCCATCTGACCGACCCGACCGGCAAGGGCCCGCACGGCTCCAAGCCGGCGCCTTACAACTTCTTCTATGGTCCCTCCTATTCCGACGCGCTGCGCGGCATGCTGATGTGGGCGGCCGACGATTGGAAGAAGCAGGGCGGCCAGGGCAAGCCGAAATATGTCCATATGGGCGCCAACCACCCCTATCCCAACGCGCCGAAGGATGCCGGCGAGCAGCTGGCCAAGGAGCTGGGCTTCGACGTGCTGCCGGCCGTGCAGTTCGCCCTGACCCCCGGCGATTACACAGCCCAGTGCCTGACGCTGAAGCAGGCCGGTGCCAATTACGCCTATCTCGGCAACACCGCCGGCTCCAACATCTCGGTGCTGAAGGCTTGCCAGACGGTCGGCGCCAAGGTCCAGTTCATGGGCAATGTCTGGGGCATGGACGAGAACGCCGCCAAGGCCGCCGGCTCGGCCGCCGATGGCGTGGTGTTCCCGATGCGCACGGCGGTGACCTGGAATGCGGATGTTCCGGGCATGAAGACGCTGAAGGAGATTTCCAAGCTCTCCGACGCCGCGGGCACAGCCTATCGCCCGGTGCATTACATGGCCGGCGTCTGCACCGCCTTCTACATGAAGGAGGCGATGGACTGGGCCTCGAAGAACGGCGGCGTCACCGGCCCGAACATCCGCAAGGCGATGTACCAGAACAAGGATTGGGTGCCCGCCGGGCTGGAGGGTGTGTGCGTTCCCTCGACCTGGACCGACACCGACCATCGCGGCATGACGGCGGTCAACATTTACCGCGCCAAGGTGTCGGGTGACACCGGCGCCAGCGTCGATGATCTGGTCAAGGCCGGCACCATCAAGCTGGAGAAGCTGACGACCGTCGACGTCCCGCGCAAGCCGGAGTGGCTGGGCTGGTGAGCCGTTGAATGTCCGGCGCCTCCGCCCCGTCCCGGCGGGGGCGCCCCCTTTCTTCCAAATCGTTCAGGTGCCGCATGCCGATCACCGCCACGGCCGCTTCGACCAGCGCTTTCGTAGTACCGCCAATCACGGCGGCGAAGCGGATGATGCTGTCCGTCAACAACATCGAGGTCGTCTACAACGATGTGATCCTTGTCCTCCGCGGTCTCAGCCTGGAGGTGCCGGAGGGGGAGATCGTGGCTCTGCTCGGTGCCAATGGTGCGGGCAAATCGACGACGCTGAAAGCGATCTCCGGCCTGCTCAAGACCGAGGATGGCGAGGTCACCCGTGGCGATATCACCTTCAATGGCGAGCGCATCAACGGAATCGACCCCGACCGGATCGTCCGCAAGGGCATCTTCCAGGTGATGGAGGGCCGGCGCATCATCGCCGACATGACCTGTCTGGAGAATCTGCGGCTCGGCGCCTACACCCGCCGCGACAATGGGGTGAAGGACGATCTCGACATGGTCTTCAGCTATTTCCCCCGGCTGAAGGAGCGCACCGGCCTCGCCGGCTATCTGTCCGGCGGCGAGCAGCAGATGCTGGCGATCGGCCGTGCGATGATGGCCCGGCCGAAGCTGATCCTGATGGACGAGCCCAGCATGGGCCTGTCGCCGCTGATGGTGAAGGAGGTGTTCAGCATCGTCCAGCAGATCAACAAGGATCTCGGCGTCACCATCCTGCTGGTGGAGCAGAACGCCCGCATGGCCCTCCAGGCGGCGACGCGCGGCTACATCATGGAGAACGGCAAGGTCGTGCTGGACGGCACCGCCGAGGAGCTGCGCAACAATGAGGACGTGAAGGAATTCTACCTCGGCGGTGGCAACGAGGAGCGCAAGAGCTTCAAGAACCTCAAGAGCTTCAAGCGGCGCAAGCGCTGGATTTGAGGGGCCACTCTCCGCGTCACCTCGGCCGACCCCCGAACGGACGAACGACCATGACCGATTTCCACGACGACCTCGAAACCCGTTCCCCTGACCGGCGCGAGGCCGAGCAGTTCGCGGCGCTACCCGCCCATCTGCACCACGCCAGGGACGCTAGCCCCTATTTCCGCCGGTTGCTGGCCGACATCGACCCGGCGTCGATCCACGACCGCGCGTCGCTCGCCACCCTGCCGGTGACACGCAAGTCCGATCTGATCGCCTTGCAGCAGGCCAACCCGCCCTTCGGCGGTCTGGCTGCGGTTGAGATCGGCCGGCTGGCCCGCGTCTTCGCCTCGCCCGGTCCGATCCATGATCCGGAGCCGCATGGCGTCGATCCCTGGCGCAGCGCCCGCGCGCTGTTCGCCGCCGGCTTCCGCGCCGGCGACCTCGTCCACAACTGCTTCGCCTATCACCTGACCCCGGCCGGCTCGATGTTCGAGACCGGGGCGCATGCCATCGGCTGCGCCGTCATTCCCGCCGGCACCGGCAACAGCGAGATGCAGGCCCAGGTCGTCGCCAGCCTGAGGCCGCGCGGCTATGTCGGCACGCCCGACTTCCTGAAGGTCATCCTGGAGAAGGGCGACGCGCTGGGGCTGGACGTCTCGTCGATCCGCATCGCCAGCGTGTCGGGCGGCCCCTATCTGCCCGACGCCCGCGCCTTCTACGAGTCGCGCGGGCTGGAGGTCTATCAATGCTATGGCACCGCCGATCTCGGCATCGTCGCCTATGAGACGACGGCAAGGTCCGGTCTGGTGGTGAATGAGGGCTGCATCGTCGAGATCGTCCGCCCCGGCACCGGCGACCCGGTTCCAGACGGCGAGGTCGGCGAGATGGTGGTCACCATCTTCAACCCGGCCTATCCGCTGATCCGCTTCGCCACCGGCGACCTGTCGGCGGTGCTGCCGGGCGCCAGCCCCTGTGGCCGGACCAACATGCGGCTGAAGGGCTGGATGGGCCGCGCCGACCAGACCACCAAGGTCAAGGGCATGTTCGTCCACCCGTCCCAGGTCGCCGAGCTGCTGCGCCGCCATCCCGAGATCGCCCGCGCCCGTCTGGTCGTCGGGCGCCTGGACGCCGGCGACACCATGATTCTGCGCTGCGAAGCGGCGGAGAGCGGCGAGGCGCTCGCCGCCACCCTTCGCGAGACGCTGGCGTCGGTCACCAAGCTGAAGGGGGCGGTGGAGTTCGTGGCGCCGGGGAGTTTGCCGAATGACGGCAAGGTGATCGACGACATGCGGGGGTGAGGGTGTCGCGGCGGATGCCCGCCGCGACCGCCCTATCCCCTATCAGCACTCCGCATCCGCCGACGGCATCAGCTCATATTGCGGCTTGTAGCCCGGCTGCGCGCGGATGCGGTCGGCCCAGCTCTTCACGTTCGGATAGTCCGTCTCGTCGACGGCGGACTCGCCCAGCAGATCGATCCAGGGGAAGGCGAAGATGTCGGCGATGGTCAGCCGTTCGCCCTCGATGAAGCTGCGGCCGGCCAAATGCTGGTCGAACAGCTTCAGCCCGCTCGCCGCCGAGGCGTCGAGCCAGGGCAGGGCGTTGGCGTCGCCGTTGAACTTGCGCACGGCCCGCGCCCGCTGGACCGGCAGCAGCACGTCGGCCAGCCAGCTCAGCCATTCGGCGATGCGCAGCGTCTCGGCCTCGTCGCGGCCGCCGAACCGGCCGGTCTGTTCGGCCAGATAGGTCAGGATCACGCTGGATTCGGAAATCGAATGGTCGCCATGCACCAGCGTCGGCACCCGGCCGAAACGGTTGATCGCATGATATTCCGGCGACTTCTGCTGGCCCGCCCGCAGGTCGAGATGGCGGTAGTGGAAGGGAATGCCGGCAAGCCGGAAGAACAGCGCGATGCGGGTCGCGGGCTGGGAATTCACATTGCCGTACAGAATGAAGGGCGCGGTCACGATCTCTGTCTCCCTGATTTGCGGACCCGGCTGGACCGGCGTCCGGCGTTGCCGCGAGGATGACCTCAACCAGCCCGGCCATGCCAGTGGAAAGCGCTGGATATGTTTGTGAACATCTCGTTGCGATGCCCACGGTGCCGTGGCCGCTTCAGCCGATCCGCCGCACCGTCAGCCCGGACGCGGCGATGCGGAAGCCGCCATCCTCCGTCTGCTCCACCGCCTCCCCGCCGTCGAGGCGATGGCTCTTGCCGTCCGGAACCCAGCCGGCCGGACCGCGGAAGGTCACCATCTGGATGAAGCTGGTCATCTCGACCACCACATGGACGCTGCCGTCTTCGGCTCTCGCCTCGAAGCGGTCCGTTTCCATCTCCTGGCGCAAAGGCATCCGCCGGCCCCTTCCTCTCCCGATGCGGTCCATAGACTGCCATGGAGCGGCGGCGGCAAGGCATAAGTTTAATTTGTGGCTTCGGCGAGGAAAGCTCGTTTGTCCGCATGTCCGGGGCTTTCTATCGTCCGGCCATCGCAACCGGGCAATTGGGGGGAAGGGATGATCGGACGACGTGGATTTCTGGTGGCGACGGGAGGTGTCCTGCTCTGGTCGGCCGCCGCGGCGCAGGCTGAGGAGAGCAAGCCTGTCAAGGATGGAAAGCCATCCGGGGACGATGGGCTGGCGGCCGGCATGGCGGCGCTGGAGGAGCGGAGCGGTGGGCGGCTCGGCGTCGCGGTGCTCGACACCGCCACTGGACGGCTGCGGGGCTGGCGCGGCGACGAGCGGTTCCCGATGTGCAGCACATTCAAATTTCTATTGGCTGCCGCTGTCCTGAAGAGCGTGGACCAGGGCAAGGACCGGCTGGACCGGCGGATCCCGGTGACCAAGGCCGATCTCCTGCCCTATGCGCCCTTCTCGGAGACCCGGTTGACCGGCACGCCGCCGACGCTGGCCGAACTGTGCGAGGCGGCGGTCACGCTCAGCGACAATACGGCGGCCAACCTGCTGCTGCCCGGCGTCGGCGATCCGGCCGGCCTCACCGCCTTCCTGCGCGGCATCGGCGACCAGACCACCCGGCTGGACCGCAACGAGCCGACATTGAACAGCGCCATCCCAGGTGATCCGCGCGACACGACCACGCCGGCGGCGATGGTCCGCGGCATGGAGCGGCTCCTGATCGGCGATGTCCTGCGGCTGGACTCCCGCTGGCGGCTGGTCGACTGGCTGATCGCCAACAAGACCGGCGACAAGCGCCTGCGCGCCGGGCTGCCGGCGGGGTGGCGTGTCGGCGACAAGACCGGGACCGGCGCCAACGGGACCGCCAACGACATCGCCATCGTCTGGCCGGACGGCCGCGCGCCGGTGTTGATCGCCAGCTACCTCACCCAGACGGCCAAAGGCTTCAAGGCGCAGGATTCGATCCATGCCGAGGTCGCGCGGACGGTGGCCGGTCTGATCGGTTGAAACCGCTGATCAGGAGGGCGGCTTCAAACAGGGGAGGTTGACGCGGGATGCGGCGGCTGGGCCCATCGCACGATGGAGCGGACGGCATTCAGGGCGTTCGCATTGTCCTGAATGTGGAAGTGCCGCCGCAATTCGGCGACGGCCGCCCATTCGCCGCTTTCGTGAAACGCCCTTTGGATCGCGGCGGCTTCATCCTGGCTGACGCTGAACATCCGATCCTCATGGCCGACCTCGCGGCTCCCGCCAGCGATCATGCCCCGGCGACGGGATCGGTTGCAAGACCGTCCGTCAGGCGCCTTCCGGCTGGGCTTCGGGTTCCCCGGACTCGTCGAAATAATCGCCGGCGACGTCCGGGCCCCATTCCTGGACCAGCGCCACCTTCTTTTGCTTCAGCACCTCGACCCGCTTCTCGGCGCGGGTGATCTCCATCCCGGCGACCAAAGGCGGAATGCCGTAATAGAGGCCCCAGCCGACGGCGGCGGCGCTGTACATCACCAGCCAGGCCAGCGGATCGGCAAGGATCTTGGCGACGGCGCCGAGGGTGTGCTGGTGTTTCCAAAGATCGATGGCGAAGGGCATGCAGCCGCAGAAATTCAGGCCGCCGACGGTGATCGGCGCCGATTTGTCGGGGTCGCGGTCGACGACATAGGCGACGATGGTCGGGATCATGCCGATGCCGAACAGGATGGTGGTCGGCAGCACGATCAGCCCCGCCGGGATGACCAGCAGGATCAGCGTGAGGGCACCGCCCTTTTTCTTCTTCTTGCGCGCCATGGCGATCCCCGTCGGCCGGTCAGAATGCGAAGAACAGGATGATGCCGGCGACCAGTACGGTCGACAGCAGGCTGGAGGCGATGGCGGCGACCTGCCGGCCCGACGTCTCGATGATGGCGTTGCGGTCGGCGATGGTGTGGCGGATCTTGTCCATCTCCGCGTCGGCCTCGCGGTAGGCGATCTGCGCCGCCTCGAATTCCAGACGGTCGCGGCGCAGCGCCTCGGGATCGTCCACCACCTTCAAAAGCTCGGTCAGCCGGCCGTTGTGCGCGGCGGCGTCGGCCATCTTGCGCACCTCCTGCTGTTGCGGGCGGTTGTGGAAGCGGCGGAAGGCCGGGTCGAGCAGCGCCACCACCCAGGAGGCCAGATGGGTCAACCCATCGACGCCGGTGCGGGCCTGGATGTCGGACAGGATGGTCAGCATGGCGATGACGCGCCGCATCGGTTCCACCCCGCTGCCGAGCTGGGTGAACAGCAGTTCGTCCCCCCGCTTGTTGCGGGCGCCGAGGAAGGCGGCGATCTGGCGATCGATCGGATCCTTGTGGCGTTCGCCCCCGGCGGCGAGCCAGTCCAGCGCCCGCAGCAGTTCGGCCAGCGTGGTCGGCAGTTGCCGGGCGACCAGCCCGCTCATGCAGGGCATGGTCGGATTCATCTCGTAGAGCGCCCGTTCCACCCCCAGCCCGTGGCTGGACCGGTCGAGGAAGCTGCGCAACTGGTCGAAACTCTGCACCAGCGGCACGAATTCCGGCTTGAAGTCGGTCTGGACATTGACCCAGAACATCGGCAGCTGGTTGGCGAGCACCTCCGCCACCGCCTGGGGGGATTCACCGCGCATGAAGGCGTCGGCCAGCATGGTGGCGATGCCGTCCGGCATCATCGCCCGGCCGCGGTAGCGGATGGGGGCGGCGGGGTCGAGCGCGATGCAGACGCGGGCGACCAGCCGGTCGCCCTGGGTGCCGCCCTTGCCGCTGGAGGCGGTCTGGATGGCGTTGCTCACCGCCTCCGCCCGCACCTCGTCGCCCATCGACCGGCGCAGCCATTTGTCCAGCTCCCCGCTTTCGATGACGGAGGCGGCGGCGGGGGCATGGCGGGCGAAGGCGCGGGCCAGCGTGCGGCAATGCCAGTATTCCGATCCCTGGAATTCCAGCGGCCGGGCGGCGCGGCGGGAGATCTGCGGCTGCTTCGGGCTCAGCCGGCGGCCGGCCACCCACAGATCCAGGTCGTTCAGGGTCCAGCGCTGCTTGGGGTCGTCGACCAGCAGGCCGCGCACCACCTCGTTGATCGCCAGCGGCAGCCGGAGCTGCTGCACCAGCGCCGGATAGGACCCCCGCTCGATCTTGGCTTGCAGCACCGCCTCGTCGTCGAGGCCGGCCAGCGGGTTGCGGCCCAGCGCCAGGATCAGCAGGGTGACGCCCAGCGAATAGAGGTCGTCGGCCATGGTGCCGGTGCCGCGCCCGGCCGGGTTCGCCATGCCGCGCTCGATCGTTTCCAGCAGGACCGGCTGGCCATAGCCGGGCTGGGCCGACACGCAATCGCCCAGCATCAACCCGCCGGAGGCGAGATCGCGGTAGAACAGGTTGGTCGGGCGGATCGCGCCATGGACGACCCCGCGGCTCGACAATTCCTTCAGCGCCGACACCAGCGGATGGACGATCTGCCGGGTCAGCTGATCCTCCGGCATCGGGTCCAGCGTGTCGGTCAGCGATCCCATCAGCCGCTTGCCGCCAGGCCGCTCGAACACCAGGCAGAAGCGCCGGCCGCGGTCCTGCGGCCAATCCACCAGTCCCCAGTCGAGCAACCGCATGTGGGTGGCGTTGTCGAGGCTGCCGACGGTGGCGCAGATGTCCATCCGCGGCAGGATCGCGGCATGGCAGATGATGGCGAAGGGCTCGATCCGCTTCTCGCGTAGCGCCTTGGCGGTGAAGGCGTTGCCACCGACGGCGTTCAGCAGTGGGATCGGCGCGCCCGGCTGGATTTCGTAGCGTTCGGCGAGCTTGACCGGTTCGGCATTCGCCATCGCTGCCGCGGCGGCTCCCATCGTACCTGTCTGGGCGTCGGATGGCATGGATGGCGGATCCCTTGGGGCGTGCGAACGGCCGCAGGCCTTACGTGGCGTGAAAAGGGCAAACAAACCCTTAACGTGTGCGTGCGCAACACTATCGGATTGGATCGGAAAGGAAAACCCCCGCTGCGAAGGCGGGGGCGTGGGCATGACCCCTGCGGAATTTGGGGCGCTGCCACCAAAAGACTGCCGCGGGTAACGCGACGGCAACCAATCGGGGTATGGCATTTCTCCGGCTTGCGCCGTCCGGCATGGACCATACACTTGGCACGCACACGAATTCCGGTCGATCAGGCGGTGCGGCGAGTGGGTGCCAACGTGAATGCACAAGATGGCGGCGGAACCGGCGGCAGCCAGCCCGTCACCCTGGGCGTCGGCGCTCCAGGCGGTTTCGACCCGGGATTCTTCGCCGGTGGAGGGGAACTGGGCGCGTTGATGCGCGCCCATGACTGGGGCGCGACGCCGCTCGGTCCGCCCGACGGGTGGCCGCAGAGCCTGAAGACCGCCGTCCGCATCATGCTGACCTCCCGGCAGCCGATCTGGATCGGCTGGGGACGGGAGCTGACATACCTTTACAACGATCCCTACAAGTCGATCATCGGCGGCAAGCATCCGTGGGCGCTCGGCCTTGCCACCTCGACCGTCTGGCGCGAGATCTGGGCCGACATCCATCCGCTGCTGACCACCGCCCTGACGGGGGTGGAGGGAATCTATGTCGAGGACCAGCTCCTCATCATGGAGCGCAACGGCTACCCCGAGGAGACCTACTACACCTTCTCCTACAGCCCGATCCCGGACGACGACGGCAGCCCGGGCGGAATCATCTGCGCCAACACCGACGTCACCGAACGGGTGATCGGCGAACGGCAACTCGCTCTGCTGCGTGAGTTGGCGACGCGCACCTCGCGGGCCCAGACGTGGCGGCAGGTCTGCGACCGGAGCGCCGAAGCATTGGCGACCGATCCGCGCGATGTGGCGTTCGCCCTGATCTATCTGAAGGAGCCGGAGAAGACGGATTTCGCCCTTGCCGCGGCCACCGGCATCGCTCCCGGACACCCCGCCGCCCCGGACACCCTGACGGTGGCCGCCCCGGTCTGGCCGCTCGCGGACCAGCTCACGGGGGTCGTGCATATCGCCGACCTGCGCGCCATGGTGGCCGACAGCCTGCCGGCCGGTGTCTGGAACCGCCAGTCGACGCAGGCGGTCGCGTTGCCGCTGCCGCCCAGCGGCGAGACCGGACGGTCCGGTATGCTGATCGTCGGGCTCAATCCGTACCGCCTGTTCGACGACGGATACCGGCGGTTTCTGGGGCTGGTCGCCGGACAGGTCGCCGCGGCGATCGCCAACGCCGAGAGCTACGAGGCGGAGCGCCGCCGGGCGGAAGCGTTGGCCGAGATCGACCGGGCCAAGACCGCCTTCTTCTCCAATGCCAGCCACGAGTTCCGCACCCCGCTGACCTTGATGCTGGGGCCGCTGGAGGAGATGCTGCACGGATCGGCGGCGCTGGCCGGCTCATCCGTCAGCGTTTCCCGGAACGAGCTGGAGATGGTCCACCGCAACGGGCAGCGGCTGCTGCGGCTGGTCAACGCGCTCCTCGACTTTTCCCGGATCGAGGCGGGACGGATGCGCGCCAGCTTCGCGCCGGTCGACCTCGCGGCCTATACCGCCGATCTGGCGAGCGGCTTCCGCTCCGCCATGGAGAAGGCGGGGCTGGCCTATAGGATCGACTGTCCGACCCTGCCCGAACCGGTCTGGATCGATCGCGATCTCTGGGAAAAGATCGTTCTCAACCTGATCTCCAACGCCTTCAAATACACGCTCCGTGGCGAAGTCGCGGTGACGCTGGAAGCTGTTCGCGGTGCCGCCGTCCTCAAGGTCCGCGACACCGGCATCGGCATTCCCGAGGCCGAGTTGACCCGCGTGTTCGACCGCTTCCATCGGATCGAAGGGCAGGTCGGCCGCACGCATGAGGGTACCGGGATCGGGCTGGCGCTGGTCAAGGATCTGACGGCGCTCCATGGCGGAACCGTCGGTGTCGAGAGCCGCATCGGCGAGGGGGCCGTCTTCACGGTCTCCCTGCCTTTCGGCAGGTCGCATATCCCGTTGGCGGATGTGGGCGGCGAGACGGCGCAGGTGCCGACTGCGACCCGTGCCGGCGTCTTTCTCTCCGAGGCGATGCGTTGGCTGCCCGATGCCGACGCGGTGGATGCCGCCCCGGCGACCATGGCCGACCGGGCGCAGGGGGAGACCGTCCTGCTCGCCGACGACAATGCCGACATGCGCGGCTATGTTGAGCGGTTGCTGGCCGGGGCCGGCTACCGGGTGGTGGCGGTCGAGGACGGACGGTCCGCGGTGACCGCCGTCCGCGCCATCCGGCCCGACCTCGTGCTCTCCGATGTGATGATGCCCCATCTCGACGGATTCGGTGTGATCGACGCGCTGCGTCGCAACCCGGACACCCGGGAGCTTCCGATCATCCTGCTGTCCGCCCGTGCCGGCGAGGAGTCCGCCATCGACGGTTTCCAGGCCGGGGCGGACGATTACGTCGCCAAGCCGTTCAGCGCGCGTGAACTGATCGCGCGCGTGGAAGGGACGCTGCGGCTGGCCAAGCTTCGCCGGGAAACCAGCGCCATGCTGCGCGCGGCGAACGAGGAACTGGAGAAACGGGTGGCGGAAAGGACGCGCGAGCTGAATCAAGTCTGGCGCAATTCCCGTGACCTGCTGGCCGTGGTGGGAGCCGACGGGGTGTTCCGGGCGGTCAATCCTGTCTGGACCGAAATCCTCGGCTATCGACCCGACGAGGTGGTCGGGCACAGCTTCCGCCATTTCGTCTGGCCCGAGGATCTGGAATGGACCCAGGGCGGACATGAGGAGGCGGTCAAGCGCAGCCTGATCAATTTCGAGAACCGCTACCGGCACAAGGACGGTACGCCCCGCTGGATTTCCTGGCACAGCTCGGTCGAAGGCGACATGATCTATGCCTATGGCCGCCATATCACGGCTGAAAAGGAACAGGGGCAAGCGCTGCGCCAGGCCGAGGAGCAGCTCCGCCGGGCGCAGAAGATGGAGGCGGTGGGGCAGCTCACCGGCGGTGTCGCCCACGACTTCAACAATCTCCTCCAGGTGATCGGCGGCAATCTCCAGTTGCTTCTCAACGATGTGGGCGACAACGCGCGTGCGGCGGACCGGGTGCGCAATGCGCTGAGCGGCGTGTCGCGCGGGGCCAAGCTCGCCTCGTCGCTGCTGGCCTTCGCGCGGCGCCAGCCGCTGGAGCCTCGGGTGGTCAATCCGGGCCGGCTGATCCGCGGTCTCGACGATATGCTGCGCCGGGTGCTGGGCGAGGAGATCAGGATCGAGGTGATCGGTGGCGGTGGCCTGTGGAACACCGTGGTCGACCCGACCCAGGTGGAAAACGCCCTGCTCAATCTGGCCATCAACGCCCGCGACGCGATGAAGGGCCGTGGCGTGCTGACGATCGAGGCCGGCAATGCCGAGCTGGACGATGTCTATGCCGCCCGGCATGGCGACGTGCGGCCCGGCCAGTATGTCATGCTCGCGGTGACCGATACAGGCAGCGGCATGTCGCCCGAGGTGCGGGAGCGCGCGTTCGATCCGTTCTTCACCACCAAACCGGAGGGGCATGGCACCGGTCTGGGGCTGAGCATGGTCTACGGCTTCGTCAAGCAGTCCGGCGGGCACGTCAAGATCTACAGCGAGATGGGCCACGGAACCACCATCCGCCTCTATCTACCGCGCACGCAGGAGGTGGAGGATCCGCCGGTGGCGGTGGACATGGCGCCGGCCGGCGGCGGCAGCGAAACCGTGCTGGTGGTGGAGGATGACGAGGAGGTCCGCCACACCGTGGTGGCGATGCTGACCGACCTCGACTACAGAGTGTTGCAGGCGCGTGACGCGCAGAGCGCCCTTGCCATTCTGGAGAGCGGCGTTCCGATCGACCTGCTGTTCACCGATGTGGTGATGCCCGGACCGTTGCGCAGTCCGGACTTGGCGCGCAAGGCGCAGGAACGCTTTCCGAACCTGGCCGTTCTGTTCACCTCCGGCTACACGCAGAACGCCATCGTGCATGGCGGCCGGCTCGACCCCGGCGTGGAACTGCTGAGCAAGCCCTATTCCCGCGAAATTCTCGCACGCAAGATCCGTCAGGTGCTGAGCGGCCGGAAGCCGGAGCGGCCGGAACCCGCCGTGGCAGCGGGTAATGTCGCGGCGGGAAGCCTGACGATACTTCTGGTCGAAGATGATGCCTTGATCCGCATGGCGGTCGCGGACATGGTGGCCGAGCTTGGCCACCGGGTGCTGGAGGCTGGGAGCGTGCGGGAGGCGCTGCACATCGCCGGGTCGGAGCATGCGATCGACCTGCTGTTCACCGACCTGACCCTGCCGGACGGGCGCGGAGAGGATCTGGCGGCGGAATTGGTGCGACGGATGCCCGGACTTCCGGTGGTGTTCGCGTCCGGTCGAATGGGGCCTGACGAATTGGATGCCGCGTCGTTCGGTGGAAAAACCGTCCACCTGCGGAAGCCTTATGATCTGGCGGGCTTGGAGCGCGCGATCCTTGCGGCATTGGCCGGTTAGAGGGCGATCGGTTCAGACGGAATCGTCTGGAGCGTGAATCGCACGGAAAATCAAAAGGCTAGAGTCTGTCTGGTGCTTATTGAAGCACCAGACAGGCTCTAAAAGGCGGAAAAAAGAGAGGCCGCCTTTCGGCGGCCCCTTCCGAATCCTCCTTTTCCACCAGGGAAGAGGAGGTTCCGCGACGCAGTGATCACTCGTTCTTGACCTTGACGTAGGAGCCGGGCGCGTCCTCCAGGGCGGGCAGGGCGCCATCGCCAGGTTGGCGGGCGGGCACCTTGCCGTTGGCATATTGGCCGACCCACCTGTTCCACTCCGGCCACCAGGAGCCGGGGGTCTGGGTCGCCTTCTCCAGCCACTCGTCGGAGGTCTTGGCCAGCTTGTCGCTGGTCCAGTAGCAGTATTTGTTGGCCGCCGGCGGGTTGACGACGCCGGCGATGTGCCCCGACGCTCCCAGCACGAATTTGACCGGGCCGCTGAACAGCTGGGCGCCGCTGTAGGTGCTCTTCCACGGCGCGATGTGGTCCTCGCGGGCCGACAGGAACAGCGACGGCACCTTGATCTTGCCGAGATCGACGGGAACGCCCTTCAGCGTCACCGCCCCCGGCTGCGCCAGCATGTTCTTCTGGTACATGTTGCGCAGATAGAAGCTGTGCATCGCCGCCGGCATGCGGGTGCTGTCGCTGTTCCAGTACAGCAGGTCGAAGGGGAAGGGATCCTTGCCCAGCAGGTAGTTGTTGACGACGAACGACCAGATGAGGTCGTTGGCGCGCAGCATGTTGAAGGTGGTCGCCATCTTGGCGCCGTCGAGATAGCCCTGTTCGGCCATCTGCCCTTCGATGAAGGTCAGCTGCTCCTCGTCGATGAAGATCGACAGTTCGCCGGCCTCGGCGAAGTCCAGCATCGTGGTGAAGAAGGTCGCCGACTTGATGCGGTCGTCCTTCTTGACCGCCATGTAGGAGAGGGTGGAGGCCAGCAGCGTGCCGCCCAGGCAATAGCCGATGGCGTTGACGTCCTTCTCCCCGGTCGCCTTCTCGATGGCGTCGAGCGCCGCCAGCGGGCCTTCGACCATGTAGTCCTCGAAGCCCTTGGCCGCCAGCGTCTCGTCCGGGTTGACCCAGGACAGGACGAAGACGGTGTGGCCCTGGTCGACCGCCCACTTGATGAAGCTGTTCTTCTCGCGCAGGTCGAGGATGTAGAACTTGTTGATCCAGGGCGGCACGATCATCAGCGGGCGCTTGTTCACGTCCGGCGTGGTCGGCGTGTACTGGATCAACTGCATCAGGCTGGTCTGGAACACCACCTTGCCCGGCGTGACCGCGATGTTCTTGCCCAGTTGGAAGGCGTCATAATCGGTCATGGAGATTCGCAGCTCGCCCTTGCCGCGCTCCAGATCCTTCAGCAGATGCTCCAGCCCCTTGACCAGATTCTCGCCGCCGCTCTCGATGGTCGCCCGCAGCACCTCCGGATTGGTCATGACGAAGTTGGACGGCGCCATCGCGTCGACGAACTGGCGGGTGTAGAAATCGACCTTCTTGGCGGTGTGGTCGTCCAGCCCCTCGACCTGATTGACGGTCGACTGCATCCACCGGGCGCTCAGCAGGTAGGATTGCTTGATGAAGTCGAACAGCGTGTTCTCGTCCCAGGCGGCGTCCTTGAAGCGGCGGTCGTCCTTGGCGGGGGCGATGACCGGCTGCGTCTCCTGCCCGAAGAAACGCTGGGTGGTGCGCTGCCACAGGGTCAGGTAATCCTGCCACAGCGACATCTGCGCCTGCATCAGCTTGGCCGGGTCGGCCATCATGCGGGTGGTCATCTCGAGGAAGGCGTGGCCGACGCCCATCGGGTCGGGGCTCTTCGGGCCGGCGCCGTCGGCGGCCTGCCGCGCGAGGAACTCGGAGACCAGCCGCTGGCTCTGCTCGGCGATGCGGGTCATCGCCCGCGACATCTCTACCGGATCGGGAAGCTTGACGTCGGGCACCTGGGGGGAAGCCGGGGTGGAAGCCTGAGGGGGGGCCTTGGTCTCGGCCATGAGCACGGTCCTTCTTCTTTGGGCGGGTGTCGCGTCGTCTCGGTCGCATCGCCTGTGTGACCACCGTCCGCGGGGCCCGGCTGGCGCCAGATTGGGCTTTGGGCCTCGCGGAGGGACGGCTATACAGGCTTGCTGTCGGTGATCTATGGGATGATGTCTGGGGGAAGGATGTCTGGGGGGCGTTCTGCACCATGTCGCTGTGGGTGGCGTGCGGCGGTCCGGCCTTCTGGTGCGGTGCGGGAGAAATACGAAACCTCTCATACACCGCAGGTGTGAACATTTCATTTCACGGATCGTCGCACAAGTGCGGTGTGGCGGCCAGAACGGGGAAGGATGATGGTGACGGGCAGTCAGGGAGGCGGCCAGGGGAGTGGTCGCGGGATGGCGGCGGCCGGTCGGGTGGTCGGCGCGCTAATCGTTGCGGCGCCGATGGTTTTCGGGCTGGCGGGCTGCGGTGACCGGATGCTCGACACCGGTCCGCTGGGGGCCGTCCTCGGCGATCCGTCGCCGGTCAGCGACAATTCGTCGCCGGTTCGTGGCATGAGCGGAACCAATGACGAGTACCCCAATCTCGGCACGGTTCCGCCACGCCCGACCGATCTGACTACCGAGGCCGAGCGTCAGCGATCGATGGACCGGCTGGCCGAGGACCGTGCGGCATCCCGTCGCACCAGGGCGCAGACGGAGGCGATTCCGATGCCGGCACCGCTGCCCACCCCGATGGCGGTTCCGCCCAAGCCGGATTTGCGGCCGGGACGGAGTTAGAGTCTCCGTCCGATTCACGTTTCAAGCGATAGCGCTTGAAACGATTGCACTCCAAGGGCTTCGGGCAAGGAAAAGGCCCCCGGCCAACCGGCCGGGGGCCTTTCCGCGTGCGGGAAGGCGACGGCTTCGATCGCCCGCCCCGGTCACGCCCCCCATCATTCCTGGATGAACGCCTTCACATAGGACTGGCGCAGCGGCTGGATCAGATAGTCCAGCGGGGTGCGGGCGGACAGCACGATGCGGGCCTCCACCGGCATGCCGGCCTTGATCTTCAGATTGCGCACCTCGTGGGAATCGGCGTCCTTCAGGCGGATGCGCGCCAGATAATAGTCCTGGCGGGTCGCGTTGTCGGTCAGACGGTCGGCGGAGACGTAGGACACCGTGCCGTCGATGGTGCCGACGACGCGGCTGTCATAGGCGGTCAGCTGCACCTTCACCGGCAGGTCGACGGCCATCGACTTGATGTCCTTCGGCTGGATGCGGACCTCCGCCAGCAGGGCCTTGTCGTCGGGGACGATGTCCAGCACCGGCTCGTTGGCGGTGATGGTGCCGCCGACGGTGGGATGGCCGTACATCACCACGTCGCCGGTGTCCGGCGCCCTGATGGTGCGGTTGTCCAGGCGGTTCCTGGCGTCGCGGATCTGTTCGGCCAGCTTCTGGGCGTCGCCGCGCGCCTTGTCCAGCTCGACCAGCACCTTCTCGCGGAAATCGCTGCGGCGGCGGACCAGATCGCCCTGGGCGTCGACCGCCTGCTGGCGCGACTGCGACATGCGGGCTTCCAGCTCATGGTCCTGGGCGTGCAGCTGGGCGTTCTCCTTCTGCGCCGCCACCAGCTTGGTGCGGGTGGAGTTGCCGCGGTCCAGCAGGCCCTGGGTGATCTGGATATCCTCGTCCGACAGCTTGATCTCGCGGGCCAGGAAGGCGCGCTGCTTTTCCAGGCTGTGCACCTCGTCACCCAGCGTGGCGATGCGGTCCTGGGTCAGCTTGGCTTCGGTGTCCAGCTGGTTGCGGCGGACCTGGAACAGCTTCTCCTGGTTCGTCATGGCGTTCTCGACCGCCGGCTCCCGGGCGCGGCGGGCGGCCAGCTCGGCCGGCCACTCGATGGCGGGCTTTTCGAACAGCTCGGCCGACAGGCGGGCTTCGGAGGCCAGCGTGTCGAACAGGGCGGCGTTCAGCATCTCCAGCCGGGTCTGCGCCTCGGTGCTGTCCAGCCGCATCAGCACCTGACCGGCGTCGACCCGGTCGCCTTCCTTGACCAGGATGGCGCTGATGACGCCGCCCTCGGTGTTCTTGATCACCTTGCGCCCGGTTTCCGGCGCCAGCGAGCCCGACGCGCTGATCGCGCTGTGCAGGGGGGCGACCGCCGCCCAGCCGGTCATCCCGCCGAAACCGACCGCCAGGACCAGGAAGCCGCCGAGCAGCAGCCCGCGCACGCCGGTTTCCGGCATCGCCGCCCGCAGCGCATGGATCGAGGTGATGGTCGCGGTCTTGCGCGACGGCTTGCCGGAGGGGGTTTCGGAACCGTTGTCGGACGATTTCATGTCGGTGGACAGGGGGGCGGGGAAGGTCGTGGTCATCGTGGTCATGGGACTTCCTTGGCTCTGTCGGGTCGGTCGCCGTCAGCCTGATGGTCGGTCTTGGGGGGACGGCGCGGCGGTCAGCCGGCGGTCCCGGCCGTGGCGGTGGACGGACCCGTTTGAGGGCCGAGATTGCGGAGGCGGGCGAGGTTGACGGCGCCGGGCTGGGCCTGCTGCTCCGGACGCGGCAGCTCCATCGCCATGCCGTTCTTCAGGACGTAGGTGTGGTCGGCCATGTCGACGAAGACCGGGGCGTGGGTCATGACGATGGTGGTCGCCCCGCGCTCCTTGCAGGCCGCGACGAAGGCGCGGACCGCCTTGATGCCCAGCTCGTCCAGTCCCGCGGTCGGCTCGTCCAGCACCAGCAGCGGCGGCCGGGCGAAGGCGGCGCGGGCGAGGCCGATCAGGCGGGCGCTGGCGCCGGTGATCGGGGACAGCGGGTCGTTGACCTCGGTCTCGTAGCCCATCGGCAGGCTTTCGATCCATTCATGGATGCCGACGGCCTTGGCGGCCTCCTCCACCTGATCGCGGGTGGCGCTGGTGAAGCGGGCGATGTTGTCGGCGATGCTGCCCGGCAGCAGATCGACCTGTTGCGGCAGGTAGCCGATGCCTTGTTCGGGGCTGTCGGGGGTCAGAGTGGCGACGGACAGCCCGCCCAGCCGCACCGTTCCGGCCGAGGGGAGGGCGACGCCGGCGAGCAGGCGGGCCAGCACCGACTTGCCCGAACGGTTGGGGCCGGCGATGCAGACGGTCTCGCCGGGCTCGACCGACAGGGTGACGCTGCGCAGGATCGGCTTCTGGTCGCGGGGCGAGACGAACAGCAGGTTCTCCACCGTCAGGCGCTCGCTCTCCACCGGGACGGAAGGACGCTCGGGCTCGCGCGACAGGCGCTTCAGCAGCGGCAACAGGCGGCGGACGGCCTGGGCGGAGCGGACCAGCCCGCCCCAGGCGCCGGCGGTCTGTTCGATCGGGGCGAGGCCGCGGCCGACCAGCATCGAGGTGGCGATCATGCCGCCGAAGGACAGATGCTGCTCGATCACCAGCCAGGCGCCGATGCCGGTGACGGCGATCTGCAGGACCATGCGGACCCACTTGGTGGCGGCGCCGATGGCGGCGCTGCGCTCATAGCCCTGGCCCTGCATGGCGCTGGCGGTCAGGAAGTCGCGGTTGACGGCGTCGAGCGAGGCGTTCCCCATGCGCAGGCCGCGCACGGTGTCGGAGCGCGACGCCAGCGCCTCGAACAGCTTCTGGGCGCGGCTGGCCGGCAGTTTACTCTCGTCGTTGATGTCCTTGACCGCGACATAGCCGATCCAGCCCATCACCGCCATGATCAGCATCGACACCACCAGCACCAGCGCCAGCATCGGGTGGATGACATAGATGCCGATGACATACAGCGGGGCCCAGGGCAGGTCCATCAGCGCCGGCAGCGAGGGGCGCGAGAAGGCGCCCTTCAGTTCGATCAGGTCGGCGAGCGGGCCGCTGTCCGGACGGCCGCGGCCGGCGGCGTCGAGCGCGTCGGCGGTCAGCCGTCGGCGCCAGCGCACCTCCAGCGCGTTGCCGGCCCGCGCCAGCAGGCGCGACCGCACCATCTCCAGCAGACCGCTCAGCGTCAGCGCGATCACCACGATGACGGTCAGCATGGCCAGCGTGTCGTAATTGCCGGATGGAATGGCGCGGCTGAACACCTGAAGCGAATAGAGCGGCATGGCCAGCATCAGAGCGTTGATGGTGGCGCTGAAGATAAATGCACTAACAAGTATCCTGCTGAAATAACCGCGATTGAAAGAAAGTTCCGGCTTGGTGGTTTCGGGCCGTCGCAAAGAGTCTGATTTCGTAGAAACAGGCATGAAGAGCCCTCCAATTGTCACCGGTCGGCGCAGTGCCCACTGGATGCAGGCGAGACCAGGGAATGCCATCTTGGTAAATGGGACATTAACATTCGCCGACGTCACAGGATTGCCACCGGGCGCCACCACTTTTGCGCGGACCGGTTCAGGTCTTGTCTGTTCTTTCGGGGGGACTTGATGCTCTTCGCCGCAGGGGACATGACCTATGGCCGGTTGGAGGCGGCGGGGGTTGCCGTTATCGTGCGCGGGCGGCGGTTCCGCCGGTCCACCCCAATCAGCCGGAGATGATGATGGAAGGGCGCAAGGTCCCCTCGGTGGTGTTCAAGACCCGCGTGCGCGACGAGAGCGTCGGCGGACCCAACCCGTTCCGTTGGCAGGATGTGCGGAGCGACGAGCTGTTCCAGGGCAAGCGGGTGGTGCTGTTCTCGCTGCCCGGCGCCTTCACGCCGACCTGTTCCAACGAACAATGCCCGGCCTTCGAGCGGCTTTATGACGACTTCAAGGCGCTGGGGGTCGACGAGGTCTATTGTCTCAGCGTCAACGACGCCTTCGTCATGTTCCAGTGGGGCAAGAGCCTGAACCTGAAGAATGTGAAGCTGATCCCCGACGGGTCGGGCCATTTCACCCGGCGCATGGGCATGCTGATCGACAAGGATCATCTGGGCTTCGGCTTCCGCTCCTGGCGCTATGCCATGGTGGTGAAGGACGGCGTCGTCGAGAAATGGTTCGAGGAACCGGGGATCAACGACGACGGCGAGAATGGCGACCCCTATGGCGAATCGTCGCCGGAAAATATGCTCGCCTATCTGCGGAGCTGAACCCTTCCGAGTCGTCGCTTTCCGGTTACCGGAGAGCGGACCGGGATGAAGGATGCGGGAAGATGATGGCCGGCGGGGTGAAGGCTCCGCCGGCCATTTTCTTATGGCACCGCTCTCTCTCGACGATTGTCGGGTGGTGACGGCACCAATCTAGGGATGCGTGTGAAAAGGACGCATTCCCCCTTTTTGTTAGACAATCCTTATTTCCTTGCTACCTTTCGAGCCGGTTGGAGTGGATGGGGTTCGGCAAGTGGCAGTGAAATGCCCGATCCGGTGTGTTCTGGTTGTGCTTCTGGCGGCGGCGGTCTCGTTCGTTTCCGGTGGCGCCATCGCCGGTCCTGCGGCCGGCAGTCAGGATGCCGCGCCACTCGTCCCGCGCAACGTGGTGCTGGCGAAGACCTCGGCCTCGGGGCTCGCAGCCGGCGCCTTCATGGCGGTCCAGTTCCACGTCGCCCATTCGTCCGAGATGGCCGGCGTCGGCCTGATCGCCGGCGGCCCCTATCTCTGCGCCGCTGGAAATCCTCTGATGGCGGCGGCCTGCATGCAGGGGAACGCGCTTTGGCCCCATGGCCAGTCGCTGTACGAGGCGGCCTTGCCGCTGGCGATGACCGGGGCGATCGACCCGCTGGACCGCTTGACGGAGGCGCAGGTCTATCTGTTCAGCGGCACCGCCGACATGGTGGTGAACCGCAAGGCGGTGGAGGAGACGGAGGCCTTCTATCGCGCCGCCCATGTGCCGCCGAACCGGATCAGGATGGAAACCGGGCTGGAGGCCGGCAACGGCTTCATCGCGCCGGGGGGCGTCAACGACTGCAACGCCAACCGCAGCCCCTATGTCAACGCGTGCGGCGACTATGATCAGGCCGGACGGATCCTGTCGCACATCTATGGCGGCCTGAATCCTCCGCTTGAGAACCAAGGTGCCGGCCAGCCGGCCGCCAGCCCCTTCGACCAGACGCCGTTCGGCGATCCGGTACGCACCGGGTTGGCGCCTGCCGGCTATGTCTATGTGCCACCGGCCTGTGCGGGTGGTGCGGCCTGTGCCGTGCACATCGTCTTTCACGGATGCCGCCAGTCCGCGGCCGAGGTCGGCGACGCGGTGACCGCCGGTGCCGGCTTCAACCGCTGGGCGGCCAACAACAATCTGATCGTGCTCTACCCGCAGCTGTCGCCGCGCCGGTCCGCGGATCCGATCGCCTGCTGGGACTGGATCGGCACGACGGGGGCGGATTACGCGACGAAGGGCGGGGCGCAGATCGCTGCGGTCCATGCGATGTTGACAACCCTTGCCGGGCAAAGGTGACCTTTCCATGATCATTTCCAAGCAAGCCATTCTGAAAACCACGCTGGCGGCGCTCGTCGCCCTGGCGCCCCTTCCGGTCGCGGCCCAGGACGGTGCTTCGATCAAGTTGGCCGACCTGAAGCTGAAGATCGACCCGACCCAGACCACGGTGTCGGGCATCTCCTCCGGCGCCTACATGGCCGGGCAGTTCCAGGTCGCCTATTCCAATCTGGTCAAGGCGGCCGGCATCGTCGCCGGCGGCCCCTATGACTGTGCCGAGGTGTCGGAGGGTGGCATCGCTCCGGCCGTGGTGGCGCTGAAGCGCTGCATGGATGTGGCGATGGGGCCGCCCAACGTGTCGGCCCTGGTCGCCAACGCCAAGGCGCGCGAGGCGGCGAAGGACATCGACCCGCTGTCCAACCTGGCGAAGTCGAAGATCTATCTGTTCAACGGTGACAACGACATCACGGTCAAGCGGCCGGTCGCCGACGCCACCGAGCAGTTCTACAAGGCGCTGGGCGTGCCGGAGGCGAATCTCACCTATGTGAAGCTGCCCAAGGCGGCGCACTCCTACGTCACCGACGGCTATGGCGCCGCCTGCGACTTCATCCCGAAAGAGGGTGAGAAGAGCGAATACATCAACAACTGCCAATATGATCAGGCCGGAGCCATCGTCAGCTTCTTCTACGCCGATGCGAAGACTCCGAACGCAGCCAATGCGGCCCGCCAGCCGCGGCTGTTCAACCAGGCGCCTTTCGTCGGCGATACCAGCCGCAGCGGCATGGCCAAGACCGGCTACGTCTATGTTCCGGAAGCCTGCGAGGGCGGCAAGCAGACCTGCCGCATCCACGTCGCCTTCCACGGCTGCCAGATGGCGTCGAACCTGATCGGCGATCATTTCGCCGTCCATGCCGGCTATAATCGCTGGGCCGACGTCAACAACATCGTCGTGCTCTATCCGCAGATCGACGGCGCGGCCAAGCCGACCTCCAACCCCAAGGCCTGCTGGGACTGGTTCGGCTACACCGGCTATGATTTCGCCCGCAAGAGCGGCTTCCAGATGACCGCGGTGCGCAAGATGATCGGTGCGCTGGCCGGGGAGTAAAACTCAGGCGTACCAATACAAAAGCCCCTCTCCGGCAATCCGGAGAGGGGCTTTTCATTACCCTAAACCGCTCAGGCCTTGAGGATGCCGCGTCCGGCGAAGCGTGCGGCGACGCCGAGCTGCTCCTCGATGCGGATCAGCTGGTTGTACTTGGCGAGGCGGTCGGAGCGGCTGAGCGAGCCGGTCTTGATCTGGCCGCAGTTGGTGGCGACGGCGAGGTCGGCGATGGTGCTGTCCTCGGTCTCGCCCGAGCGGTGCGACAACACGGCGGTGTAGCCGGCCTTGTGCGCCATGTCGACGGCTTCCAGCGTCTCCGACAGCGTGCCGATCTGGTTGACCTTCACCAGGATCGAGTTGGCGACGCCCTGGCGGATGCCCTGGGCCAGGCGCTTGGGGTTGGTGACGAACAGGTCGTCGCCGACCAGCTGCACCTTGTTGCCGATGGCGTCGGTCAGCGCCTTCCAGCCTTCCCAATCATCCTCGGCCATGCCGTCCTCGATCGAGATGATCGGATAGCGCCCGGCCAGATCGGTCCAGTAGGCGACCATCTGTTCCGGCGACAGCGACTTGCCTTCGCCGGCCAGCTCATACTTGCCGTTCTTGAAGAATTCGGTGGAGGCGGCGTCGATGGCGAGCATGACGTCGTCGCCCGGCTTGTAGCCGGCGGCCTCGATCGCCTTCATGACGAAGCCGAGCGCGTCGTCGGTGGAGGCCAGGTTGGGGGCGAAGCCGCCCTCGTCGCCGACATTGGTGTTGTGGCCGGCGTCCTTCAGCTTCTTCTTCAGCGACTGGAAGATTTCCGAGCCCATGCGGATGGCGTCGGCGCCGGTCTCGGCCCCCACCGGCATGATCATGAATTCCTGGATGTCGATCGGGTTGTCGGCATGGGCGCCGCCGTTGATGATGTTCATCATCGGCACCGGCAGCAGCGAGGCGAAGGCGCCGCCGACATAGCGGTAGAGCGGCAGGCCGGCATCCTCGGCGGCGGCGCGGGCGACCGCCAGCGAAACGCCAAGGATGGCGTTGGCGCCGAGCCGGCCCTTGTTCTCGGTGCCGTCCAGCTCGATCATGGCGAGATCGATGGCGCGCTGGTCGTCGGCCTCGAAGCCGGCGAGCGTGTCGTAGATCTCGCCGTTGACGGCCTCGACCGCCTTCAGCACGCCCTTGCCGCCGTAGCGGCCCTTGTCGCCGTCGCGAAGCTCGACCGCCTCATGGGCGCCGGTGGAGGCGCCCGACGGCACCGCGGCGCGGCCGAAGGCGCCGCTGTCCAGCGCGACGTCCACTTCCACGGTCGGGTTGCCGCGGCTGTCAAGGATTTCGCGGGCGTGAATCTCGGTGATGACGCTCATGATCGGTCGATCCTTCGAGGAATGGCAGCCGCGTTGTCTCGCAGGCCGCGTTTTAAGGCGCGCTGGCTTGATAGCCCCGACGTCCGGGCGATGCAATATCTGCGTCGGCCTACAACCCGGGTCGAAGAGCGAGGGGAGGGGCCGGCGTCAGAGGAACCCCTCCACCATCGTCGCGAATTCGGCCGGCCGTTCGGCGTGCAGCCAGTGCCCGACCCCCTCGATCATGCGGATGTCCGCCTTGGGAAAATGGCGGCGGATGGCGTCGTGATGCTCCGGCCGGATATAGTCCGACGCGCCGCCGCCGATGAAAAGGGTGGGGCCGTCATAGCGGGTGGCGCCGAAATCAGGAAAGCCGATCAGGCCGGCCATGTTCGCGGCGATGGAGTCGAGGTTGATCCGCCAGGAGAAGGCGCCATTCTCCAGAACCAGATTCTGCATCAGGAAGGAGCGCAGCGGCGCCTCCGGCACGGCGTCGGTCAGTTGGGCCTCGACCTCAGGCCGGCGGGTGACGCCCTCCAGCTTCGCGGCCTTCATGGCGGCGACATAGGGGGCGTGGGTGTGGGTGTAGGGAACCGGGGCGATGTCGGCGACCACCAGCCGCTCCACCCGGTCGGGATGGGCCAGCGCCAGGGCCATGGCGGTCTTGCCGCCCATCGAATGGCCGACCACGGTGGCGCGGGCGAAGCCGCGGTCGTCGAGGAAGCGCAGCACGTCGGCCGCCATCTCCGGATAGCTCATGCCGTCGGCCCAGGGAGCGCCGCCATGATTGCGCAGGTCGAGCGCATAGACCCGGTGCGTCTCGCCGAAGCGGCGGGCCAGCGTCTGCCAGTTGCGGGCCGACCCGAACAGGCCGTGCAGGACCAGCATCGGCGTTCCGCCATTGGCTTCGCCGGCTTCCAGATAGGTCAGGGGGAGGGCTTGCTGCGGCATGTCGGGGCCTTCGACCGTGGGGGGATTGAGATGCGTTCTGGACGAATGCGGGCGGCGATCCTATGACGAACGCGGCCGCATCGCTAGGATGCGGCCGGGCATCATCCGCATCACAGAAGCGACCCTGCCATCGTGTTCCGTCATATCCTGTCCGTCGGCGGCCTGACTCTGGCCAGCCGGGTGCTTGGCTTCCTGCGCGACGTGCTGACCGCGGCGCTGCTCGGCGCCGGGCCGGTGGCCGACGCCTTCTTCGTCGCCTTCCGCCTGCCGAATCACTTCCGCGCCCTGTTCGCCGAGGGCGCCTTCAACTCCGCCTTCGTGCCGCTGTTCTCGGGCAAGCTGGTGCAGGATGGCGCCGCCGCCGCCCGCCGTTTCGCCGACGAGGTGATGACCCTGCTGGTCATCGTGCAACTGCTGCTGCTGCTGGCGGTGCTGGCCTTCATGCCGCAGTTCATGACGGTGTTCGCCCCCGGCTTCGCCGACGAGCCGGAGAAGTTCCGGCTGGCGGTGCTGTTCACCAGCATCACTTTCCCCTATCTGCTGCTGATCTCGCTGGTGTCGCTCTATGGCGGCGTGCTGAACAGCATGAGCCGTTTCGGCTCGGCCGCCGCCGCCCCCATCCTGATGAATCTGTGCCTGATCGCGGCGCTGGTGGTCGGCACGCCGCTGATGCCCACCGCCGGCCATGCGCTGTCCTGGGGGGTGCTGGCGTCCGGTGTCGCGCAGTATCTCTATCTGGCCTGGGACGCCCGGCGGGCCGACATGGCCCTGCGGCCGGTCATGCCGCGCCTGTCGACCGACGTGAAGCGATTCCTGGCGGTGTTGGGGCCGGCGGCGTTGGGCTCCGGCCTGACCCAGATCAGCCTGTTCGCCGACACGCTGATCGCCTCGGCCCTGCCGACGGGGGCGGTGTCCTATCTCTATTACGCCGACCGGCTGAACCAGCTGCCGCTGGGGGTGATCGGCATCGCCGTCGGCACCGTTCTGTTGCCGGAGATGTCCAAGCGCATCAAGAGCGGTGACGAGGCCGGCGCGGTCGACAGCCAGAACCGCGCCATCGAACTGTCGCTGGTGATGACCTTGCCGGCGGCCATCGCCTTTCTGGTGGCCGGCATGCCGATCCTGTCGGTGTTGTTCCAGCGCGGCGCCTTCGGTCCGTCGGATGCCGCCGCCTCCGCCCTCACCCTGCAGGCCTACGCCTTGGGCCTGCCGGCCTTCGTGGTGATCCGCAGCCTGGTCAACGGCTTCTACGCCCGCCACGACACGGCGACGCCGGTGCGGGTGGCGCTGGTGGCGGTCGGCATCAATGTGGCGCTGAAGCTGGTGCTGATGGGTCCGCTGGCCCAGGTCGGGCTGGCGGTCGCCACCTCGGTCGGCGCCTGGGTGAATGCCGGGCTGCTGGCGCTGCTGCTGCACCGCCGCGGCCTGTTCCGTGCCGATGCGCGGCTGATCCGCAACCTGCCGCGCATGGCCGCCGCCGCCACGGTCATGGCCGGCGTGCTGTGGCTGGCGACAGAGCGGCTCGCCCCCTGGCTCGATGCCGTCGGATTGGCGGAGCGGCTGGGCGGTCTGACGGTGCTGGCGCTGGTCGGGCTGGCGGTCTACGCCGTCGCCGCCCTGTCGCTCGGGCTGGTGCGGCGCAGCGACCTCGGCCGCCTGCGCCGCCGCCGGGCGAAGGCGTGAGTTACCCTTCGGTCTGCAACGGCCGTTGCGGATCGGCGCTCCATTCCGACATCGAGCCGTCATAGAGCCGGACGCCCGGCACTCCGGCGATTTCGCTCAACGCGAACCAGGAGACCGAGGCGAGGTGTCCGGTGTTGCAGAAGGTGATCGGCTGGCCCCCTAGCGGCAATCCGGCCTGCCCGGCCAGCGCCCTCACCGTCTCGGCCGTGGCGAAGCGATGGTCGGCCGCCGAGAAGAGCGGGGCGATGTCGAGGTTCACCGCGCCGGGAAGGGTGCCGGCGGCGCGGGCCTGCGGGCTCTTGGCCTTGCCGGCGAACTGCTCGGCGGAGCGGGCGTCGTGCAATGGCGTTCCGCCGTCCTTCACCGCCGTCTCGACCTGCTCCAGGGTGGCGCGCAAATCGGTGCGGGGACGGGCGGTGAAAATCGTCGGCTTGCGTGTCGCCGGTTGAGCGGTCAGCGGCCCGCCGACCGCCGTCCAGGCGGCGAAGCCGCCATCCAGCACCGACACCGCGTCGTGGCCCAGCATCTTGAAGGTCCAATGGACGCGGGTGGCGTTGCCCATGTCGGAGGCGTTGGCGCCGGCCGCCACCAGAACCACATGGTCACCATTGCCGATGCCGAGACAGCCGATCAGCCCCTCCAGCACCGTCACGTCCGGCAACATCCCGGCGCCGCCGCCAACTACCGTCCGCCAGCCGGCTGTTGCGTAATCGGAATGAACCGCTTCCGGAATGAAGCCGCCAGCCGGCGGGGTTCGCACGTCGAGGACGACGATGCCGGGAGTGGCGAGCCGGCCTTTCAGCCAGGAGGCGTCCACAAGGGGGGAGGTGCTGCTGTCGGTCATCAGGATGAACCCGGTTCCGGTTGATCGATGCCCTTGCTCGGCGGGTTTCATTGCGTAAACGCAATGAAAAACCTCCGGGCCGGCGGAGGCCTGCCGTCCTGGGCGCGGCCGACAGTGTGGGCGAAGCGGCGGGCCGGGGAAAGCCCAATCTTGTCGCAACATCGGCCAACGGTTGGCCGGCGGTCGGGTTGTCCACCGGCCCGTCCAGGGTGTATATTGCCCGCGCTCGGGTAAGACAGCGCCCGTTCCCGCGCAGGAGCTTGGACAGCCATGGCCAACATCGATGATCTGCTGGGCGCGTCCGATCCCAATGATGGCGACGCCTCGTCCTTCGCCATCGGCGACGCCCCGGTCGAGATCAAGGTCGTCATCGGCACCGCCATGCTCCGCGTCCGCGACCTGCTGAAGCTGGGCCGCGGCGCCGTCGTCGAGCTGGACCGCCATTTGAAGGACCCGACCGACGTCTATGTCGAGGGTGTGCTGGTCGCCCGTGGCGAGGTCGCGATCATCGATGACAAGATCGGCGTCACCTTGACGGACTTCATCAAGTCCAGCCGCGAGTGGAAGCGCTGACAGTGATATATCATCGTTGTCGCTGCTTCATTCCGTAGCAGCCGCAACCGCTGTGATGTCTTGACGGCGGGCGATGGCATCTGGTCTCGTTGAGTGCGGTCGTGGGATGTGCCGTCGCCGACGGCGTCGCCGGCCCCGGAGAGCGACGCCATGTCCGATCAAGCCGTCTCCCCATCCTCCTGCCTGCCGCGCCATTTTTCCAATCCCCATGCCGACCATGAGCGGGTCTACGGCCCGTCGGAACGCGCGATCCTCAGCCGCGCCGCCTTCGAGGAGGCGATGGCGGAGATCGGCGCCTGGCCCGGCTATACGCCCACCCCGCTGCGTTCCCTGCCCGGACTGGCGCGCGAGGCCGGGATCGACCGCCTCTGGTACAAGGATGAAAGCGCGCGTTTCGCCACCGGCAGCTTCAAGGCGTTGGGTGGAGCGTACGCCGTGCTCCGGCTGCTCGTGCGGGAGGTGACGGCGCGCGTGCCCGGTGTCCCGGTGACCGCGCTGGACCTCGTCGTCGGCCATTACGCCAGGGTGACCCGGACGCTGACCGTCACCACCGCCACCGACGGCAACCACGGCCGGTCGGTCGCCTGGGGCGCGCAGGTGTTCGGCTGCAATTGCGTGGTGTATGTGCCCGACGCCTGTACGCCCGGCCGCCGTGCCGCCATCGAGGCGTACGGGGCGCGGCTGGTCGTGGTCGAGGGGTCATACGACGAGGCGGTGCGGCGTGCCGCCGCCGATGCGGCGGAACAGGACTGGTTCGTCGTCTCCGACACCTCCTACACCGGCTATATGGACATCCCGCGCGACGTGATGCAGGGCTACACCGTGATGGTGGAGGAGGCGATCTCCCAACTGCCGGCCAGCGAGCGGCCGACCCATGTCTTCGTGCAGGGTGGGGTCGGTGGGCTGGCGGCCGCGGTCTGCGGCCATCTGTGGGAGAGTTGGGGGCGCCAGCGTCCGCGCTTCGTGGTAGTCGAGCCGCACAATGCCGACTGCCTGTACCAGAGTGCCGTCGCCGGCCGGCCGATGCATTCGAAGGGCAATCTGGACACGGTGATGTCCGGGCTGGCCTGCGGCGAGGTCTCGCTGTTGGCCTGGGCGATCCTGGAACGCGGCGCCGACGATTTCCTGACCATTCCCGACGAGGGGGCGGCGGTGGCCATGCGCAAGCTGGCGGAGGGCAGGCACGGCGGCCGCCCGATCGTGGCCGGCGAATCCGGTGTCGCCGGGCTGGCCGGGCTGCTCTGCGCCGCGGCGCACGAGGAGACCCGCCTTGCGCTGGGCCTCGTACCCGACGCGCGGGTGCTGGTGTTCGGGACCGAAGGCGCGACCGATCCGGAGGTGTATCAGCGGCTCGTCGGCTGCTCGCCGGAGATGGTGGCCGACGGGATGCTCAGCGCAGCAGGTCGGTGACGATGTTGGCGCCGTCGGCGCTCAGCCGGTCGGCTGTTTCGCGATGGTCGTGGGCGCCTGAGAAGCCACCCTCCGCGGTCACGCGCCGGATCCAGCCCGGCGACGCGCCGAGTGACACCAGGCGGTCCACCATCATCTGGGTGGAGCGCATGGTCATCCGGCCATTCTCGGCCATACGCGGGGCATGCACCATGAACTCCGCCCGCGGGGCGGCATAGCGCGGATAGCCGGCCAGATAGAGGCCGACGCACATGCTTTCGCAGGACTCGCCGTCGCGCACCCGGGTGGCGACCGGCCGTCCGCTCTGGCGTTCCGCCAGAACGGCGTCGATCATCCGATAGCCGGCGGCGGTGAAGCCGCCGGGGCTCGACAGTTCGATCACCAGTGGCCGGCGGGCCGGCAGGGCATGCAGGGCGTCGACGAAGCCGCGTTCCGCCCCCGGTGTGATGATGCCGTCCAGCCGCAGGATGGTGAGGTCGTCCTGATCGTTGCGGGACAGGGCCGCATCGGGGAAGTCCGGCGATGCTGGCGCGGCGGCGGCGGGAAGGGTGGGCGCCGGGCTGAAAGAAAGTCCGTCCGGCTGGGTGGCGGCATGGCCGATTGCGGCACCCGCGATCAGCAGCGCGCCCAGACCGCAACCGAACCCGATCTTCCGCATCAACGTCCGTACCGACATCAGACTCTCCTGCGCTCGACCCGATAAGCGTGGCTGGCAAAGCTTGCCCGAGGGTTAACGGTTGGTCTCCGGACGGCCGCGCAAAGGGGGTAGGGAGCGCGCGGCGCGATAAAGCGTGCGCGCGGGCGCAAAGGGCGTTAGAAGAAACAGGATTCCAAGGGTATGGCCGGGGGCGTCCTTTCCAGGGTGGTGCCCGGCCGGTCCCGTGCCGTGAACGTCGAAGAGCGGAACGATGTCGTACATCCAGGGTGAAACGGGCGATTGGGAAGTCGTGATCGGGCTTGAGGTCCATGCCCAGGTGATTTCGAACGCGAAGCTGTTCTCCGGCTCCGCCACCGAATTCGGGGCCGCGCCGAACAGCCAGGTCAGCTTCGTCGACGCCGCGTTCCCCGGCATGCTGCCCGTCATCAACGAATATTGCGTCGAACAGGCGGTGCGCACCGGTCTGGGCCTGAAGGCCGAGATCAACCTGCACTCGGTCTTCGACCGCAAGAACTATTTCTATGCCGACCTGCCGCAGGGCTACCAGATCAGCCAGTTCCTGCAGCCGATCGTCGGCAAGGGCGAGATCGTGCTCGACCTGCCGGACGGCACCAGCCGCACCGTCGGCGTCACCCGCCTGCATCTGGAGCAGGACGCCGGCAAGTCGCTGCACGACCAGCACCCGTCCAAGAGCTACATCGACCTGAACCGGTCCGGCGTGGCGTTGATGGAGATCGTGTCGGAGCCGGATATGCGCAGTTCGGAGGAGGCGGGCGCCTATGTGCGCAAGCTGCGCTCGATCCTGCGCTATCTCGGCACCTGCGACGGCAACATGGAGGAAGGCTCCATGCGCTGCGACGTCAACGTGTCGGTGCGCAAGCCGGGCGCCCCCTTCGGCACCCGTTGCGAGATCAAGAACGTCAACTCGATCCGCTTCGTCATGCAGGCGATCGAGTATGAGGCGCGCCGCCAGATCGAGATCATCGAGGAGGGCGGCAAGATCGACCAGGAGACCCGTTTGTGGGACACGACCAAGTTCGTGACCCGCTCGATGCGGTCGAAGGAAGAGGCGCACGACTACCGCTATTTCCCCGACCCCGACCTGCTGCCGCTCGAACTCGACGCGGAATGGGTGGAGGACATCAAGAAGACCCTGCCCGAACTGCCGGATGACAAGAAGGCCCGCTTCATCGAGGATTACAAGCTGTCGGTCTATGACGCCGGCGTGCTGGTTTCTGAGAAGTCGAAGGCCGACTATTTCGAGACGGTGGCCAAGGGCCGCGATCCCAAGCTGGCCTCCAACTGGGTCACCGGCGAACTGTTCGGCTATCTGAACAAGGCTGGCAAGGAGATCGAGGAAAGCCCGGTGTCTGCCGAGAATCTCGGTGGCCTGATCGATCTGATCGCCGACAACACCATCTCCGGCCGTATCGCCAAGGAGGTGTTCGAGGCGATGTTCGAAACCGGCGGGAAGGCGGCCGACATCGTCGAGAAGAAGGGCCTGCGCCAGGTGACCGACACCAGCGCCATCGAAGGCTCGATCGACGCCGTTCTTGCGGCCAACCCCGACAAGGTGGCGGAGTTCCGCAGCGGCAAGGACAAGCTGTTCGGCTTCTTCGTCGGCCAGGTGATGAAGGCGACCCAGGGCAAGGCCAATCCGGCCATGGTCAATGAGATCCTGACCAGTAAATTGAAAGGCTGAGCGGCCGAGCCCCGTTGACGGGACCGATGGTTTCCTCCGGTCCGAAAGAAAGCCCCTCCGCCCGGCGGAGGGGCTTTTTTCAGGCCTGTCCCCCGTCGGTACGGTAAGGCCGCAGTTGAATTTTTCCGGTTTCCATCGCCACAGTGCTGGAAACGGTGGAGGAACCATGGCGGCGGAGCCGGTGATGGTGGCGCTGGCGGTTGGTGCCGTCGGCGGTCTGCTCGGAATGCTGCTGGGCCTGCATGCCGGGCGCCGGTCGGCTCGGCGCCCGTTGCCGACCGCCACCTCCGCCGTCACCGTGTCCGGCATCCCCGTCCATGATCCGGAGATCGGCCAGCGGCTGGAGATGGCGCTGGAGGCCACCGGCGCCGCGGTGTGGGATGCCGATCTGGTGGCCGGCACCTGCTGGTGGTCGGACACCTTCCCCCGCATGCTGGGTTACCGCAGCCGCCCACCGATGCCTCCCGACTTCTGGGAGCGCCGCCTGCACCCGGAAGACCGCGACCGTGTGCTGGCCCACATCGCCTCGCATCTGGCGGGGGAGACGTCCGCTTATGCCTACAGCTACCGCCTGCGGCACGAGGGCGGCGGTTGGGTCTGGATCGCCGCCAAGGGCCGCGCCTTCCGCGACGAGAGCGGGCGGGCCGTGCGCTATGCCGGCATCATGACCGACATCACCGAGTCCCGTCGCCAGGAGGAACGGCTGCGCGCCAGCGAGGAGCGGCTGCTGAAGATCATGGAGGCGGCGCCCATCGCGGTGAATGTGACGACGCGCGATGGCCGCTGGCTGTTCTGCAATGCCCAGTCGGTCCGGCTGATGGGGCGTGACCGGACGGAGCTGATGCGCACGCCGGTGGCGGAGCTTTACGACGATCCCGCCGACCGTGAGGCGCTGATTGCCCGATTCGACCGCGAAGGGGCATTCCGCAATGTCGAGATCAGGTTCCGCCGCCCGGACGGCAGCATCGTCTGGGCTTTGTCGTCCTGGAACAGCATCGAGCTGGACGGCGAATCGGCGTTGCTGACCTGGCTCTATGACATCACCGACCGCAAGGCTGTCGAATCGGCGATGATCCAGGCGCGCGAGGAGGCCGAACAGGCGCTGGCCGACCTGCGGGAGGCGCAGGAAAGCCTGATCCAGGCCGAGACCATGGCCTCGCTCGGCCAGCTGGTTGCCGGGGTGGCGCATGAGATCAACACGCCGATCGGCATCGGCCTGACCGCCGCCAGCCATATTGGCGAACAGGCGCAGATTCTGCGGGAGCGTTTCACCGGCAACGCGCTGCGGCGGTCGGAATTCCTGGAATTCCTGGATGGCTTGAGCGAAAGCAGCCGCCTGCTGATGGCCAACATCGACCGTGCCGCATCGCTGGTCCAGAGCTTCAAACAGGTGGCTGTCGACCAGTCCTCCGGTGACCGTCGGGTGTTCGAGCTGGGAAGCTATATCCGCGAGCTGCTGTTCTCGCTGCGTCCCCGGTTGAAACGCACCAATCTGACCGTGGCGGTCGAGTGCGACGACGACCTGACGATGGACAGCTTTCCCGGCGCGCTGGGACAGGTGCTGACCAATCTGGTCATCAACGCCGTCATACATGCCTATGGCGACGGCGACCGTCTGTCCGACAGGGGGGGCGACCGCTTGGCCGAAAGACCGGACGGGACGATCAGGATCATCGCGCAACCCGATGGCCGGGACAAGGTGCGCATCGACTTCGTCGACGACGGTGTCGGCATCGCGCCGGAGCATCTTTCGAAGGTTTTCGACCCCTTCTTCACCACCAAGCGCGGGCAAGGAGGGTCTGGCCTGGGCCTGCACATCGTGTTCAACACCGTCACCGGCCCATTGGGCGGTACGGTGTCCGTACAGTCCTGGCCGGGGCAGGGCACGCGCTTCACCATGCTGCTCCCCCGCGAGGCGCCAGCCTTGCAGCCGGCGGCGGTTCAGGAACCGGCGTTGGGGTGACGCGGAAGCGTCATCAAGCCCGCTCGCGGGCGGGGGATCGGCGGTGATCGCGGTTGGCGGATCAGGCGACGTGCAATTCGTGGAACTGGAGGTGCTTGGGCCGCCGTCCGCGACGCTTGGGGGCCGCGAAGTTGGCGAGCGCCCCGTTTTCCCCGCGCAACTCGGCATGCAGTTCCTGCAGGCAGCGTTGCAGCAGTTCCTTTTCCCGCTGATCCTCGCGGTCGGTGATTTCCAGGCAGCTCAGCTTGATCTCGACGAGGTCGATCAGCGTTTCGGCGCAACGGCGTGACAGGGTCATGGCATCCTCCACGGCGACGGGTGCGGTGGCGTCACTGCCCGGCGGAACTGTCTCTTCGGGACCAATCCCACACGACCAAGTTGTGCGTCACCAAGAATTTTTGTTGCTCATGGTGGTACCATAATCCTTCTTCATTAAAAAGTACCTAAAATTTTACACAGATTTGTCCTTCCCCTGCGATTTTTGGGAAAAGCGGATTCATGGTTCCGAAAGCGTTGACAAGGCAACGGCCGACCGCTAGAACGCTCCCCACGCCAGCGACGCCCAACGGGACGCCGCACTGGCTGGAGGGGTGGCCGAGTGGCTGAAGGCAACGGTTTGCTAAACCGTCATAGGGTTTAAAGCCCTATCGTGGGTTCGAATCCCATCCCCTCCGCCACCGCAAGGTTTTCAAAAAATTCGATGCATCGGGCGGTGCATTTGGTTTTCTGGAGCGCAAACTCCTTGGGAACCTTTACCCTTGTGTCGATTTTGGTGCCGCCCTGTTTGGCACCTTCCCCAGAGAAATCTCCGCCGTTTTAATGTTGCCGTGACTTGGCAACCTGGACAGCGCTGAGCTGTTCCAGCCGAATTTCTCGCGGGCCTGACCCATCCGCCCCTTCATTCCGCCGCCGGCAGCCGCACCACCGCGCGTAGCCCCCCCAGCGGCGAGGCGTCCAGCCGGATGTCGCCACCATAGAGCCGCGCCACATCCCGCACCACCGCAAGGCCAAGACCGCTTCCCGGCGTTCCCTCGTCCAGCCGCACACCCGGTTCCAGCACCGCCTCGCGGCAATCGGCGGGCAGGCCGGGGCCGTCATCGTCCAGCGTGACGGTCAGCATGCCGTCGGCCTCGGCCCGGCAGGTCACATCGACCCGGCCGCGCGCCCATTTGCAGGCATTGTCCAGCAGGTTGCCCAGCATCTCGTCCAGATCCTCGCGCTCGCCGGCGAAGCGCAGGCCGGCGGCGGCATCGACGCGGATGTCCGGCGCCGCCGATCCCGACAATTTGCCCATCACCCGCGCCAGGGCCGACACACAGTCAAGAACCGGCGTGCTGATGCCCGGAACGCCACGGGCCGCCGCCGCGCGCGCGCGGGCCATGTGATGATCGACATGCCGGCGCATCAGCTCCACCTGCCGCGCCATCAGCGTTCCCACCGCGCGCGCGTTGCCCTCGTCCAGTGCCGCGGCCTCGTTCGCCAGCACGGCGAGGTTGGTCTTCAGCGCGTGGGCCAGATTGCCGGCCTGGAGCCGCCCGCGTCCGACCACCTCCTCGGCATGGGCCAGCAGGGCGTTCAGATCCTCGACCAGCGGCCGGATCTCCGTCGGCATCGCAACGTCGAAACGCTTCCTCCGTCCGGCCCGCACCTCGGTCAGCGCGCCATGCAGGCGTGACAGCGGCTTCAGGCCGATCTGCACCTGGATCAGCGCCGCGACGATCAGGGCGGCGGCCAGAATGGCGAGCGACAGGGCCAGCGTGGCGTTGAAGGAGCGGGTCACGGCGGCAAGCTCGGCCCGGTCGGCGGCGACGGCGATGCGGACCGGTTCCGCCCGTTCCGGCAGCAGGATGAAGCGCTCCAGCACGGTCAGGCTCTGGTTCGCCGGCCCGGCGGTATCGTGCCGGTGCAGCCCGCCATCCTCCACCCGGTCGGCCGGCAGATCGAGGATGCTGTCCCACAGCGAGCGCGAGCGCAGCGGTCCGGCTCCGCTTTCCCCCACCTGCCAGTACAGGCCCGACAACGGCCGGCGGAATCGCGGGTCGCTCAGCGGCTGGCGCAGCGCCGGCTTGCCGTCGGCGCCGATCTCCAGCACCGCCGCCAACTGCTCCAGATGGGTGGCCAGTTCGGCTTCGAAACGCTGGCGGACATGGGTCTGGAACAGGTCGGCGATGATCCAGCCGGCCAGCAGCAGCGCCAATGCCACCCAAACGGCCGCACCGGCCAGGAGTCGGAAGCGCAGCGACTCCGTCCATCCCATTCCCCCGTGGCCCATCCCCCCGTGGTCCATCCCCCCGTGGTCCATCGTCCGCCCCGCTCCTACGGCTCGTCGGCGCGGTAGCCCAGCCCGCGTACCGTCTTGATGACGTCCACCCCCAGCTTGCGGCGCAGGCGACCGACGAAGACCTCGATGGTGTTGGAATCGCGGTCGAAATCCTGGGCATAGACATGCTCGGTCAGCTCGGTGCGCGACACCACCTGCCCCTTGCGGTGCATCAGATAGGACAGGACCCGGTATTCGAAGGCGGTCAGTTCGATGGGCTCGCCATCCACCGTGACCCGCCCGGTCCTGGTGTCGAGCACCACCCCGCCGCAGGTGATCTCGGCGCTGGCATGGCCCTTGGCGCGGCGGATCAGGGCGCGCACGCGGGCCAGCAGCTCCTCCATGCTGAAGGGCTTGGCGAGATAGTCGTCGGCCCCGGCGTCGATGCCCTGGACCTTCTCGGTCCAGGCGCCGCGCGCGGTCAGGATCAGCACCGGAACGGAGATGCCCGCCCGCCGCCAGCCGCGCAGGACCGTCAGCCCGTCGATCTTCGGCAGCCCGAGATCGAGAATCACCGCGTCATAGGGCTCGGTCTCGCCGAGGAAGCGTCCCTCCTCGCCGTCGGCGGCGCCGTCCACGGCGTAGCCCTCGCGGGCCAGCCGCTGTGTCAGCTGCCGGGCCAGCTCCGGCGTGTCCTCGACGACCAGCACGCGCATGGCGTCACCTCTCCCCGTCTTCCTGGCCGCCCTCTTGACCAGCATGTCGCCCCCCGTCACGCTTCCGGTGGCGGTCCCGGATCCGCAGCAGTTCGCCGGTGGCGGCGTCATAGTCCAGCTTCATGATGCGGCCGTCGGCGGTGATCAGCTTCAGTTCGTAATGGAAGCCGCCATCCTCCTCCTCGCCTTCCAGATCGACGTCGAGCACCTTGCCGCCGAAGCGCTGCCTGGCGCTTTCGACGATCCGTTCCAACGGCAGGATGCGCCCCTCCCGCAGCGCGGCGCGGGCGCGTTCGTGATCGTCGTCGGCGCGGGCGGCCGGTCCCGCTGTGGCCAGCAGGACAGGCAGAAGCAGCAAGGCGGGACCGATCCTCATCATCGACCTCTGATCCTGGACAACATCACGCAAGGGTGACGCGCGATCGGACCAGCATATCGTCGCATCCCTGAACCGCCGCTGAATGCGGATGCTCCGGTTTCCGCGCCTGAACGGTGGATGAACGGGCCGTTCAGGCCCGGCTCAGGCGGGTTGAGCCAGGGTGTGGTCCATCGGGCGCCACGGCGCTCCCCCCGCACCACAGGTGATGCCATGCTGAAAGCCGTTTCCCACGCCACTCTCCTTACCGTCGCCCTGACCGCTCCCCTGACCATAGCCGGCACCGCCTGGGCCGGCGACCATCACCGTGGTGCCGCCATTCAACCGGCCGGCCCGCAGCCCATCGCCGAGGTGATGAAGGCCGGCGGCGGCACCGTGACCGGCACCATCGAGAAAATGGCGGCGAACTGGTTCGTGCTCAACGATGGGACCGATCGCATCGACGTCGCCAGCCGTGGCTTCCTGCCCGACGGCATCCAGTCCGGCGATCGCATCACCGTCGTCGGCGGGGTGCGCCAGGGCGCGATCCAGGCCGGGCAGATCATCCGCCAGGACGGCACCGCCTTCGGCCGGGACGCCACGGGGACCGGCGAAGGCCATCGCCACGGCCACGACAAGGGCGGTGATGGCGACCGCGACGATGATTGAACGGAGCCGCGCCATGCTGAAGAGAATGATCTTCCACACCCTGCTGATGGCCGCGGCCGTCGGCGCGCTCGCCGCCGCCTATCAGGCCAGGGCCGACGGTGCCGCGGGCGTCGCCGCCCCGCTGACCGGCGTCCTCACCCGCCGCGGCTGAGGAGCCCGCCATGACCACCCGCAAACCAAGCGCCGTCGAGATGGCCACCCTGCTGGGCTTTCATGCCGTCCTGTCGGGCGCCTTCATCGTCGCCTATCTGACCGGCGACGAGGACACTTACGGCATGCATGTCTTTTCCGGCTATGCCGTGCTTGCCGCCATCGTCCTGCGGGGGGCGGCCGGCTTGCCGGCCCCGGCGGGAAGCCCGTTGCGCCTGCCCCGGCCCTCCGTCGCGGCGCTGGCGGCCTGGGGCGGGCGGCTGTTCGCCGGCGATCCGCAGGCCCGGACCGGTCGCAGCCCGCTGACCGCCTGGATGGCGGCCGCCCTGCTGGCCGGTGTCGGGCTGGCGGCGGGAACCGGGGCCGTCGCCGACGTCCTCATTCCGGTCGAGCATCTGCACAAGGAACTCGGCGAAGCCTCCCTCTTCCTCATCCTGGCGCACATCGTCCTGGTCTTCGCGCTGCATGGCCTGAAGCGGTTGCCGCTAGGTTTCGCCTCGCGCTGGACGGCGTGGCGCTCGGCTTTCTCCAATCGGCCTTCCAATCGGATGATCCCATGAAACAGAGCCTGCTGATCGCCACCATGGCGCTGCTGGGCGGCGGCGTGGCGCTGGCCGCCACCGGCGACGCCGAGCGTGCCCGCCTCCTCGACGGCTATGCCGCCCAGGCGAAAGCCCCGGACTTCACCGGCTTCTCGGCGGAGCGCGGACAGGCGCTCTATCTCGGGCCGCATGGCGGCGGCAAGGTGGCCGAAACCCCCGCCTGCGCCAGTTGCCACACCCGCAACCCGGCCGACCCCGGCCGCCACCACAAGACCGGGCGCGAGATCCCGCCGATGGCGGTCTCCGCCAATCCCAAGCGTTTCACCGATCCCGCCGAGGTCGAAAAGCGGTTCGAGCGCGATTGCGTCAACGTCCTCGGCCGTGCCTGCACCGCGCGGGAGAAGGGCGACTTCATCACCTTCCTGTCGAGCCGATAGAGAGACGTCGATGTTCTCCAAATCCAGAGCTCATGCGTTCGCCGGAATCGCCGTCCTGGCCACGCTGTCGGGTGCAGCGTTGGCCAGCGAGTTCGAGCGGGTGCCGCCGGTAACCCATGCCGCCACCGCGAAGGAATGCGGCGAATGCCATATGGTCTTCCAGCCCGGCCTGCTGCCGGCGGCGTCCTGGGGCCGAATCATGGATGGCTTGCGGGATCATTTTGGCGAGAATGCCGGCCTGCCGGCCGACACGGCGTCGGCCATCCGCAGCTATCTGACGCGGAATGCCGGGCGTGGCGATGCCGGCCTGATCCGCATCACCGAGCAGCGCTGGTGGCTGCGCAAGCATGACTTCGCCCCGTCGATCTGGAGCCGCGAGGCTGTCGGCGCCAAGAGCGACTGCGAGGCCTGCCACCGCACCGCGGCGCAAGGGCTTTACGAGGATGACTGACCCGTTTCACAGCGGACGCAGCCGCCCCATCAGTTTGGGATTGTCCCAGCTTGGCTGCCGGTCCTCGATCACCACGCGGTGGGGCAGGGGGGCGTCGCTCTCCACCGCCACTTCGACCCAGCGGGGCACCAGTTCGTTGTTGAGGTCGTCGAGGATGGCGACCGCCAGCGCCTCAAGCCCGTCGGCGAAGCCGGCGAATTCCGCCAGATAGGCCACGAAGCCGCCGGGCTCGGGCACCAGCAGGTCGGGCACCAGCAGCACGGTCAGCCGCACCTCCGGCAGCGGTTCACCGCGCAGCTCCACCAGGAAATCATGGCGGGCGTCGGGCGAGGCGCGGGTGGACAGCCGCTCCCGCCTCATGCCGACACCCCCAGCCCGGCCTGCCCGGCGCGGGTCAGCTTCACCCAGCTCCGCGCGCCCGATTGGAAGGACAGGCCGCCGGTGTAGCCGACGGCGCGGACGCTGTCGGCGAAGACCTGGATCAGCTCCACCCGCAGATCCGGCGGCAAGGCGGCGTGGCTGCGCAGGATCAGGTCGAAATGATTGGGCCGCACCAGCCCGTCCAGCTGCATCGGGCCGAAGCGGCTGAGGTCGAGGTCGATGACGAAGCGGCTGCCCGGTTTGGACCGCTCCTTGCCGCCATCCTCATCGTCCTTCAGCGGGTGGACATGCAGCTTGATCGGCTTCGGCCCGTTGGTGTCCATCAACGGGATGGTGTAGCTGCGCCAGTCGCCGGGCAGCGGCTCCGCCGCCTCGCGCCGCAGGCCGTCGAAATCCTTCTCCAGCCGCTCCAGCAGGTCGCGCCGCCCGGCCTTGTCCAGGGCGGAGGTGGCGTCGTCGCCCAGCCAGCCCTGGGCGTCACCGCCGCGCATCGCCGCGATGAAGAAACCCAGCGCCGCCGTCAGCTTGCGGTTCGGTTGCGGCATCGTCGCCAGCATCGATCTGGCGAGCGCCGGATCGGCCGCCGCCAGCGTCGCCATCAGCTGGCGCATCGCCGGCCAGTCACGCCCGTCCAGCGGTCCCGGCGGACCGGGCAGGGCGGGGGCCGCCGCCTGGGTGGCACGGGCGAGGTCGGTCAGCGCCGCCGTCACCGTCGCCCCCTGCGGCAGGCTGGCCGGCACGGTCAGCGCCAGCATGCCCTGCTTCGTCGCCAGGATCGGCTGGCCCTGCGGCGTGCTGCCGGCCACCGTCCCGCGCAGGACGGGGGTGTCGGGCGGCAGGTCATCCGGCTGGGCTGTCGCCTGTCCGCCGGGTTGCTGGCCGGACTGGCTCCCGGCCTGCCCATTCCGCCCGCCGGCCTCCGGATCGCCGGGAGGGCGTGGCTGTTGCGGCGGCGGGGTGACGGTCAGGATTTTCAGCGCCACTGTGGCGCCGCGCGGCAGCTCCGGTGGTTCGGCGGGGTCGACGCCGCCGGCGGACGGGCCCGCGGAGGGTTGGTTTGAAGGGGGCGGGCCAGGAGAGACGGGGCTTTCGGCGCCGGGATGGGCGGCGTCGCCGCCCAGTTCGACCGGCGTGCCGAAGGTGGCGCTGCCGCCGGCCATGGCCGGGGAGGACGGCGGAGCCGCGGAGGCCGGCGCCCCCGGAGGGGGTTGGGCCGATGCTCCGCCAGTCGGAGCGTCCGGTTTGGCGGGGGCCGTTCCCTCAGGCGCGTTTCCAGTCGGCACGGTGACGGCCGGCGTTGCGGATGTATCCTGCGGTGGTGGTCCGGCCATCGGCAGCGGCTTGGCGCCCGACGATCCGCTGGCCAGCACCAGCGCCGGCACGACGGTGCCCGGCAGCAGCGGCGGCAGGTTTGGGATGACCGTCGCCGGACCGGGGGTAGGCAGCAGCACGGCCGGCGCGGCACCGCTCCCCGCAGCCGGGCTTGGACCGGGGGCCGTCGCGCCGGTGGCGGGCGTCGCCGGGCCTGTCAGCGATTGCAGCAGGATCAGCGCCGTCGGCTTGCCCGTGGTTGGCGTTCCCGTGGGGGTTGCCGCCGGGGAGGAGGAGCTCGGCGTCAACTGCACGGTGACCGGCCTGTCCGGCGGCAGATCGGCCGCGCTGTCCAGCAGCAGTTCGCCCGCCGCCGTGCGCACGCGGGTCAGCCCCTCCGGCGTCTGGCCGGCGACGGTGCCGGTCAGCACCACCGGGCGGGTCACCTCCGGCAGTCGCTCGGGAAGCTGGACGACCGTGGCCTCCGCCGTGACGGGGGCGGGCGCGGCGGGCGTCGCCGCGGCGGTGGCGGCAACCGGCGTGACCGACGGTGGGATCGCCCCGCCCATGGCCGCCCGTTACTTGGCGCTGGCGAGCAACCGCTGCACGATCGCCTCGACGTCGCGCGCCGCGTCGCTGGCGGGCGAGCGGGTCAGCAGCGGGGTCTGGTTGCGGATGGCGTCCCGCACCTTCAGGTCACGGCGGATGATGCCGGCCAGCGCCGGCTTGTATTTCAGGAAATTCTGGCAGGCCTTCAGGATGGTGCCATAGGTGCGCTCGCCGTCCTTCACGCTCTGCGCCATGTTGACCACGATCCTGAGGTCGGCGGACGGGTTGGTGGCGTGGGTCAGCTTGATGAAGGCGTAGGCGTCGGTCAGCGAGGTCGGCTCGTCCGTCGTCACCACCAGCGTGGTGCCGGCCGGGCCGGACAGGGTGCGCACCGTGCGGTCGACGCCGGCGCCCATGTCCATCACCACCCGGTCATAGCTCTTGGCCAGCTCCAGCAGATCGTTGCGCAGGCCGGACAGCCGTTGGCTCGGCAGCTGGGCCAGGGTGCCGGATCCCGAGCGGCCGGCGATGATGTCGAAACCGGTGTCGGGGAAGCGCTGCGCCGCCTTGGCCAGCGTCACCTCGCCGTTGATGACGGCGCCCAAATCATTCTTGGGCGAGAATCCCAGCTGGATGTCGACGTTGGCGAGGCCGAGGTCACCGTCGAACAGCAGGGTGTTCATGCCCGCCTTGGTCAGGGCGTGGCTGAGCGTGATCGAGAACCACGTCTTGCCGACGCCGCCCTTTCCGCTGGCCACGGCGATGACGTTGGCGCCGCGCAACGGGCGAACGTTCTTGAGGGCGGCCGGGAACACCGGATCGGTCATGGCAGGGTCCTCGACGAGGGGGAACTGGCGGCTTTTGCCTTGGTTGCGGATTTCTGGGTCGCGGGCTTCGCCGGCTTCGCGGCGGCCCGGCGCTGTGGTGGGGGTGTCGGCGCCATGTCCTGTTCATTCTCCGGATCATCGTCCGGATGGTCCTGACCCCGGCCGAATCCCGGTCCGAACTGGGGACCGCGCTTGGGCCTCCGCTCCGGTTCCCGGTCCTCCTGCCGATCTTCGTGGGAATCCTCATCCTCGTCGGGCTCGGCGGCCCGTGAGGTCCGGCGCGGGGCCTCGTCCTTCACCGCCGCCGCCTTCTCCTCGGGTGGGATCATCATGCGGGCGAGCGCCAGCGGGTTCAGCGCCGTCAGGCCCTCGGCCACCTTGGAGGAGATGCTGGCATCGCAGAAGGACAGCCGGGCGCGGGCGGCGATCGCCAGGACGCTGCCCAGACGGCGGGCCATGTCGAGCCGGGTGACCAGCATGCGCCGCACACCGACCGCCTTGAAGGCGAGCGCCATGTCGGCGGCCTCCAGCGCGTCCAGCCCGGCGGGCAGCACCAGCACCGGCTCCACCTCGCCGGCGGCCAGCATGGTCCGCAAATCCTGCATGTCGTCGGCGTCGAATGGGTTGCGCCCGGCGGTATCGACAAGGACGAGGTCGGTGCGGCGATGCACCTCGAAGGCGCCGGCCAGCGCGTCGGGATCCTCGACCGTCGCCAGCTTCAGCTTCATCAGCCGGGTGAAGGCGGCCAACTGGTCGACGCCGCCGGCCCGCACCGTGTCGGTGGTGATGACGCCGACCGAGCATTTCCGGAAGACGGCCCGCGCCGCCAGCTTGGCCGCGACCAGCGTCTTGCCCGATCCCGGCGGGCCGACCAGGGCCAGCGGCTTCACCGGCGACCGGCCGTCGGGCAGCGGATTGAAGGTGAAGAAGGAATCGAGCGCCGAGCCGAGCGCCAGCCGCGGATCGTCGGTGTCCAGGCCCGACGCCGCGTCGATCAGCTGTTCGGCCAGCGCCGCCGGCACGCCGTGGCGTTGCAGGGCGTCGGCGACCACGTCGCCGACATCGATCTCGGGTTCGATCGGCTTCACCGGCGCCTTGCCGCGCGCCCCGCGTCCGCCGTTGGCCGGGGCCGGCGGAAGGTCGTCCTCCTCCACCGCCGCCGTGACCCGCACGCCGCCGCCTTCCTCCTCGCGCGTCGCGACGATGATGGCATCGTCGCCCAGCGACTGGCGCACCATCCGCATGGCGTCGGACATGGTCTTGGCGTGGAAGGACTTCAGCCGCATGGGCAGCGCCTTCCGTCAGCGAAGGAAAGGGGGACGGCGCGCGCCATCAGATCTGCCCCAGCGTCTTGATGCGGGCCTTCGGATGGATCTCGTTCTGTGACATGACCACGGTCGCCGGCCGGAACCGCTCGACGATGGAGCGGACGAAGGGCCGGATCAGCGGGCTGGTCAACAGAACGGGACTCTCGCCCATCATGGCATGTCGCTCGAAGGTTTGGCGGACGGAGGTGATGAACTGTTGCAGGCGGGACGGGGCCATCGTCAGCTGCCGGTCGTCCCCGTCGCCCACCAGGGATTCGGCGAACGCCTGTTCCCATTCGGGCGACAGGGTGACGAGCGGGATGAAGCCCATCTCGTTCGTGTTCGCGTCGCAGATCTGCCGGGCAAGGCGGGAGCGCACATGCTCGGTGATCTGGGTGATGCTGCGGGTCTGGCTGGTCGCTTCGGATACCCCTTCCAATATGGTGGGAAGATCCCGGATCGAGACGCGTTCGGCAAGGAGATTCTGCAACACCCGTTGCAATCCGCCCACAGTGATCTGACTGGGCACCACGTCGCCGATCAGCTTCTGGTGTTCCTTGTCGGTCTCGTCCAGCAGCTTCTGCGTCTCGGTGAAGGACAGCAGTTCCGGCATGTTGTCCTTGATCAGCTCGGTCAGGTGGGTGGTGACCACGGTCGACGGGTCGACCACGGTGTAGCCCTTGAACAGCGCCTCCTCGCGGTATCCCGGCTCGATCCAGATGGCGGGCAGGCCGAAGGTCGGCTCGACCGTCTGTTCGCCGGGCAGGCTCATGGCGTCGCCGCGCGGGTCCATCACCAGCAGCATGTTGGGGCGGATGTCGCCGCGCCCGGCCTCGATCTCCTTCACGCGGATGATGTAGGTGTTGGGCGGCAGCTGGAGGTTGTCCTGGATGCGCACCGCCGGCATGACGAAACCGACCTCGCCGGCGATCTGCCGGCGCAGGCCCTTGATCTGGTCGGTCAGCCGGTGGCTGCCCGCCTGCGGCTGGTTGATCAGCGACAACAGGCCATAGCCCAGCTCCAGCCGGATCAGATCGATGGCGAGCGCGGTGGCGATCGGCTCGTCCGGGGCGGGCCCGACGCCCGGCGCGCCGCCCGGTCCGGCGCCGGCCGCCTCGGCCTCCGCCGCCGCCGCGGCCTCTTCCGCCTCCTTCCGCGCGCGCAGGCGCGGCATGTACCATGCGGCGAAGCCAACGGCGCCGATGACCGGGGCCAGCGTCAGGATCGGCATGCCCGGCAGCAGGGCCAGCACGCCGATGGCGGTGGCGGCGAGCGCCAGCGCCTGGCTGTGGCCGGTGAGCTGGCCCACCACCGCCTTGTCGGTGGAGCCGCCCATGCCGGCCTTCGACACCAGGAAGCCGGCGGAGATCGAGATCACCAGCGCCGGGATCTGGGAGACGAGGCCGTCGCCGATGGTCAGCTTGGTGAAGGTGTCCAGCGCCGTCATCACCGGCATGTCGTGGCGCAGCACCGCGATGGTGACGCCGCCGATGATGTTGATGAACATGATCATCAGGCCGGCGACCGCGTCGCCCTTCACGAATTTCGACGCGCCGTCCATCGAGCCGAAGAAGGCGCTTTCGTCCTCCAGCTCCTTGCGGCGCGCCCGCGCGGTGCCCTCGTCGATCATGCCGGCCGACAGGTCGGCGTCGATGGCCATCTGCTTGCCGGGCATGGCGTCTAGGGTGAAGCGCGCCGCCACTTCGGCGATGCGGCCCGAACCGGCGGTGATGACCTTGAAGTTCACGATGGTCAGGATGGAGTAGATGATCACGCCGATGACGAAGTCGCCGCCCATCACCAGGCTGGCGAAGGCCTCGATCACATGGCCGGCGGCCGAGGTGCCCTCATGCCCCTGGGTCAGGATCAGGCGCGTCGAGGCCATGTTCAGCGACAGGCGCAGCAGGGTGGTGATCAGCAGGATCGTCGGGTAGGAGGACAGTTGCAGCGGCTTCTCGATGAACAGCACCACCATCAGGATCAGGATGGAGACGGTGATGTTCAGCCCCAGCATCATGTCGAGCATGATGCTGGGCAGCGGCATGATCAGCCCGACCACGACGATCAGGATGCCGATGGCCATCGCCACGTCGCCGCGCTTCAACGACGCCTTGGTGACCGCCCACATCTCGCCGAAGGCGGCCATGTTGCCGGGACCGCCGCCACCGCCGGCACCTCCCCCGCCGCTGTTCTGCTCCGTCAGCGCCATGTCTGCTCCCGCCGCTCAGGCCCGGATGGACGCGCCGTCAGGCTGTCGCCCGTTCTTCGTTGCCGGGCGCCGGCACGGCGCGGCCCTCGTCGCCGTACTGCTTCAGCTTGTTGCGCAGCGTGCGGATCGAGATGCCCAGGATGTTGGCGGCGTGGGTGCGGTTGCCCAGACAGTGGGTCAGCGTCTCCAGGATCAGGTCGCGCTCGACATCCGCCACGGTGCGGCCGATCAGCGCGGCGAGGCCGGCGGCGCTGCCGTTGTTGGCGGAGGCCGCCGCAGCGGCCGCCGCCGCACCACCGTTGGCCGGCATGCCGTAAGGGCCGGGCTTGCCGCCCTTGGGCGGTCCGTAACCGCTCGGCAGCCCTCCCTGGGGGGGGGGCATCAGCGGCGGGGCGACAGCGGCCGGCACCGTGCCGCCGGGACCGGCGAAGGGGTTGGCGACCGGCGAATCACTGGGGATGGAGGCCTGGGCGCTGCCTTCCGGCGCCAGCATCTTGCTGGTCAGCATGATCGCTTCCGGCCCGACCTCCTCGCCGCGCGACAGCAGAACGGCGCGGTGCATGGTGTTTTCCAGCTCGCGCACGTTGCCGCGCCAGTGATGCGTCTTCAGCATCAAAAGCGCGTCCTCGGTCAGGCGCTTCTCGCCCAGCCCGTTGGCCTCGGCGTATTTCTTCAGGAAATGGTCGGCGATCAGCGGGATGTCGGCCGGGCGTTCGCGCAGGGAGGGGATCGCCACGCTGAACACGTTCAGGCGGAAATACAGATCCTCGCGGAAATTGCCGGAACGGACCTCCGCCTCCAGATTGCGGTTGGAGGTGGCGATCAGGCGGACATTGACCCTGACCGGCTGGCTGGAGCCGATGCGGTCGATCTCCTTCTCCTGGATGGCGCGCAACAGCTTGGCCTGGAGCCGCGGATGCATCTCCGACAGCTCGTCCAGCAGCAGGGTGCCGTTGTTGGCCTCCTCGAACTTGCCGAGCCGGCGGGCGACGGCGCCGGTGAAGGCGCCCTTCTCATGGCCGAACAGCTCCGATTCCAGCAGGTTTTCCGGGATGGCGGCGCAGTTCACCGCGACGAAGGGCTCGCCCGACCGCCGGCTCTTGCGGTGGATGAAGCGGGCCATCAGCTCCTTGCCGGTGCCGCTTTCGCCGGTGATCATGACGGAGGCGTCGCTGGGCGCCACCTGTTCGGCCAGCCGCAGCGTCGCCAGCATCGCCGGATCGCTGCAGACGATGGAATGGCTTTCCTCGGCCACCGCCTCCAGGACCGCGGCGATCAGCTCGGCATTGGGCGGCAGCGGCAGATATTCCTTGGCGCCGGCACGGATGGCGCGGACGGCGGCGGCCGCATCGGTGCCGATGCCGCAGGCGACCACCGGGATGGTGATCCGCTCCGACTTCAGGCTGTCGATGAAGGTGGCGATGTCCAGCTTGACGTCGATCATCACCAGATCGGCACCGGCGGCGGCGCGCAACGCGGTCAGCGCCCCTTCGATGCTGTCGGTGTGCGACACCTTGGCGCCCCGCTTCATGGCGATCTTGCCGGCGGCGGTGATGTAGCCTTCCAACGTTCCAACGATCAGCAGACGCATAGCCTTACGCTCCCACTCTCGGGGCTTCCCGGTCGAAATACTGGATCCGCTTTCCAGGCGGCAGGACGGCGTTCAGGAGCATCTCCAGACGCCGCGGATTCTCCTGGCGCGCGATGGACACGGCGCCGATGGTATAGAGGGTCTTGACCAGCGCGTCCTCCTCCGCCGCCCGCTCGACCTTGGCGGCGAGCGGGGAGAGGACGACGTTGCCGAGCACGGCCCCGTAGAAGGTCGTCAGCAGAGCCAAGGCCATCGCCGGCCCGATGGCCGACGGGTCGCTGAGGCTGCCCAGCATCTGCACCAGCCCGACCAGCGTGCCGATCAGCCCCATGGCCGGGGCCACCTCGGAGGCGCGGCGCAGCACGCCGGCGCTCTTGCCATGGCCGCCGGCCGTCGCCTCGACCTCGCCGGTCAGCATCCGCTCGATGGCGTCGGGCGGCAGCCCCTCGGTGATCAGGGTGACGCTGCGGTGCAGGAAGGGCTCGGCGCGCAGCTCCGGCAGGACGTTGCGCAGGGTCTCCGGCCCGGCCCGGCGCGCCGCCTCGGCCAGCAGCAGCACCTGCCGCGCCACCCCCTTGGGATCCAGCGTCTGGTGGACCAGCACCGCCGCCGCGTTCTTCCAGGCGACGGCGACGTCGCCCAGCGAGAAGGAGGCGGTGGTGACCGCCAGCGTCCCGCCCAGCACGATCAGCAGCGACGGCGGGTCGAGGAAGGCGCGGGCCGAACCTCCGGTGGTGATGGCGATCAGGATCACCGCGGCGGCGGCGGCCAGCCCGACCAGCGTCGCCATGTCCAGCCCGCCGCGCAGCCGCACGCTCCGCCCCGGCGCGCTCGCACCGGTGGGGGCGCCGCTGGCCGTCGGCTCGGCCTGCGCCGCGGCACGGGGGCCGCCGGCCGCCGCTTTGGCGCGGGATGCGGTGCTGTCGGAGGAAACCGCCATCAGCCCCGGTCCGATTTGATGATTTCAGTCATGGTGATGCCCAGCCGGTCCTCCACCACCACCACCTCGCCGCGGGCGACCAGGCGGTTGTTGACGTAGATGTCGATGGCCTCGCCGACCTTGCGGTCCAGCTCGACCACGGCGCCGCGGCCCAGCTTCAGCAGCTGCGCCACCTGCATCGTCGATTTGCCCAGCACGGCGGAAATCTGGACGGGGATGTCGTACACCGCCTCCAGATCCTTGGCGATGCCTGGACTGGTGTATTCGTCGTTGTCGCCGCCGTGCAGATCGTTCAGCGAAAAATTGTCGCTCGGCATGTCGGTCTCGGACCTCCCTCATTCCGGACACCCCTCAGACGGGGGCCGGAGCCTCCAGCATGTGCGCGGCGCGGCGTTCGATCTCGGCCAGCAACTGGGCGGTATCCCGCTCCATGCCCCCCTCGGCCCATTCGATGCGGCAGCCGCCGGGGGCGATCGACGGATCGCCGATCACCATCAGCTTGGCGCCGAAGCCGCGCGCCCCAACCGTCCCGTCCAGATGGTCGCGCACCAGACCCATCGTGTCCTCCGCCACCCGGATGACCAGCCGCGGCTCGTCGGTCAGGTCGGTCAGGCAGGTGCGGACCATTCCCTCCACCTCCAGCATGCCGCCGCGCCGCGCCCATTCCGGCAGCAGCTTGCGGACGATGGCCAGCGCCAGATGGACCGGCTGTTCGCCGCGCGCCGCATTGCCGGCCTCGCGTTCGGCCAGCAGCCGGGCCACCCCGTCGGCGATCTGGGCGAGTGCGTTGGCGATGCGGTTGTTCACCGTCGCCTCGATCTCGGTCTTGCCGCGCTCGTAACCGGTGTTCTGCCCGGCGGCCATGCCGTCGGTGAAGCCCTTGCCGTAGCCGGCGGCGGTGCCCTCCGACTTGCCAGCGGCCATGCCCTCCTCATAGGCCTGGGCGCGGGCGGCGTTCAGCTCCTCCTCGCCGAAGGTCGGGGCGGGCGGCGGCTCCGGCTCCGGTTCCGGCTGAGCCGACAGCTCGTCCTCTGGCAGCAGCTCGTCCTGGTCCACATGGGTGATGCGGGGGACGGCATCGACGTCGAAGGACTCGTCGAAGAGGAATTTGCGCACGCTCATCGCCGTGGTCCCCCTTCAGGCGGTATGGAAACGGAGGCCGGCATCGCTCAGCTCTCCTGATACAGCCAGTTGCGCAGGATCGACACGGCCTCTTCCGGGTGCTTGTCGACGATTTCGCCGACCTTGCGCAGGGAGGAGGCGCGGACGCGGCCCTCCACCCGGTTGATGTCGATCATCTGCTCCAGCTCCTCGTCGGCCTGGGCTGCCTCCAGCGCCAGATCCTGGGCCAGCGCGCCGGTGGGGGCGGCGAGTGCCGCCGGCATGCCGGCCTGATCGGTCAGCAGCCGGTCCATCTCGTCCTCCTCCTGCATCTCGGCCTTCTCGAAGGCGCGGGCGATCAGCGGGCGGATGACCAGCAGGATGATCAGGACGGCGACGATGCCGAGCACGACCATCTCCGCGATGCGGAACAGGTCGTCCTTGGTCATGCCCATGAACAGCTCGTCCGGCTTCTGGATGTCGTCCTCGGGCGACCAGAAGCGCATGTTGATCACCTCCAGCGAGTCGCCGCGCACGGCGTCCAGCCCGACGGCCGAGCGCACCAGCGCCTTGATGCTCTCGATCTCCTGGTCGCTGCGCGGCTGATAGGCCGGCGGCGCGTCCTTGGAAAGCTGGTAGGTGCCGTCCACCAGCACCGCGACCGAGAGGCGGCGGACCTGGCCGCTTTCGCGGACATGCGACTTGGTGGTCTTGGTGATCTCGTAATTGATCGTTTCTTCGGCGCGGTTCGACTTGTTCGAGGACAGCGGGCTGGCGCTGCTGCTCGATTGCGCGGTCGGCAGATTCTGGTCCACCGTGACCGGGGCCAGCGGGTCGCGGTCGCTGCTCTCGTTCGATTCATTGACGGTCTGGGTCGAACGGACGACCTGGCTGTCCGGATCGAAGATTTCCGATTGGGTGGTGATGCGGTCGAAGTCGAGGTCGGCCGACACCTCCGCCCGCACCTTGCCATAGCCGAGGGTCCGGCCCAGCAGATCCTCGATGGTGCGGGCCAGACGGCCCTCATAGGCCTGCTTCTTCTCCTCGGCGCTCGCCATCATCGCTTCGGCGGTGTCGCTGCCGGTGCCGCGCGCCAGCAGCTTGCCCTTGTCGTCGACGATGGAGATGCGGTTGGGGTCCAGGTTGGGGACCGAGGCGGCGATCAGCTGCTGGATCGCCTGGATGTTCTCGCGGCTCAGCTGGGCGCCGGGGCGGAGTTTCAGGAAGACGCTGGCGGTCGCCGGATTCTGCTGGCGGGCGAACAGCTCGCGCTTGGGCAGAACCAGATGGACGCGGGCCTGCTGCACGCCGTTCAGCGTCTGCACCGTGCGCGCCATCTCGCCTTCCAGCGCGCGCAGGTGGTTGATGTTCTGCATGAAGCTGGTTGCGCCGAAGCCTTCGCCCTTGTCGAACAGCTCGTAGCCGACCGAGCCGCCGGACGGCAGGCCCTGCGCCGCCATGCGCATGCGCATCGGGCCGACCTGATCCGCCGGGACCATGATCTTGGTGCCGCTCTTGTCGACGCTGAAGGGAACCTTGGCCTCCTCCAGCTTCTTGGCGATGGCCGCCGCCTCCGTCGGCTGGAGCTCGGCGTAGAGCAGTTCCATTTCCGGTGTCGACAGCCGGGTGGTCAGATAGACGAAGAATCCGATCAGCAGCAGCCCGACGCCGCCGATCGCGGCAAGGCGGGCGGGTCCGAGATTGCGCAAGGTCTGCAGCAGGTTGTTCACGCGCGGTCCCCGATCGGATATCTCCCCGGCATACTCTCCACACAGCTCCGTTTCGCCAATGCGAGATGGATTGTGCAAGTTCCGCGCCGGGCATGCCTATGCTGTGGCATGCTGCGTCGTCTTGATGAAGAGAGGGTTAATCGGCGGCAATTTTTGCCGGGCGCCCGGCAAAATATGCCTAGCGCCCCGCAAATGTTGCAGCCTTGCGACGATAATGTCAGCTTCCGGTCTGCAACCCTGGGTCACGATGCCGCAGGAGTTCGCCGCGATGGCGGGGCCGCCCAGGCATCGGCGACCGTGGGTAGGATGATACCGGCCGATGCGCGAAAGGAGTGCGATGGTATGACGAACCGGCCGATTCCAGCGAAAAACGCACTGTCCAAAAGAGGTATTCGACCCGACCGCGGTTGACATCGACAGAACTCGATCATAGCTGAGTTGCATTCCATGTCCGTAACCGGCCGATTCGTCTTTCCCGGCGACGTGTTCCTAAGCTTCCGCGCCGAAGGCGATGCTTAACGGTGGACGGACTCGACCGGCGTCCCGGACGGCGGCGGGAAGAATCGGCTGCCGGGACCAGCACAGGATCGAAGGGACCAAAGACATGAAGCGGCGTGGCCGGGAAAAGAAGGAAGGCCTGAACGAGGTTGATGTGTTCGTCGGCCAGCGCCTGCGGGAACTGCGGATGCTCGCCGGCCTGAGCCAGAGCGACGTCGCCTCCGCGCTCGGGCTGACCTTCCAGCAATTGCAGAAATACGAGCGTGGCTTCAACCGCGTGTCCTCCAGCCGTCTGTTCACGCTGGGCCAGTTCTTCCGGGTTCCCGTCTCGGTCTTCTTCGAGGGGTTGGAGAACCGTGAGCCGGTGGCGGAGGGTGGCGTGCGGCCGGCGGCCGGTGGCGAGGAGCAGGAGAACACCCTGCAATCGCGCGAGGCGCTGATGCTGGCGCGTTATTTCCAGAGCATCCGCGACCCTCACATCCGCGGCGCCATCCGCGAACTGGCCGAGCGCTGCGCCGAGCAACAGGCCGAGGGGGGGGGCGCGGCGGAGGGAGCGCCGGCACGCCGGCGCCGGCGGCGGGTGGAGCAGGGCGACCGCGCCTGATCCGTTCCACCCTCAGACCGGCTTCAGCCGCCGGTACTGCTCGAGGAAATCGGCCAGGGCCTCCTCCGGGCCGAGCGGCACGATGGCGGCCGCGTCGGGGGCCGGCAGGTCGCGCCAGTTGACCCGGTGCGGCGCGCAGAGGTCGCGCAATTCGGTGGCCAGCGCCCGCTGGTCGGCCAGCTTGACCGCCTTGGGTTCGGGATGGCGGAAGCCGAAACGGGCCGCCAGCGCCCGTTTGATCGGTTCGACCGCCTGCCGGATTGCATCGCGGCCGATCCGCACCTTCCATGGCGTCGGCCAGTCGCCGGTGAAGGCCTCCTCGCAATCATGCATCAGGGCGTCGTAGGCGTAGCCCACAGGCGCCAGCCGGCTGGCCAGGACGCAATGCTGGGCCACGCTGAAGAAGCGTTGGGTGTTGCCGACGAAGCGGCATTGGTAGGCCAGCGGGCGGGCGATGTCCTCGATGTCGAAGGGGCCGAAGTCCGGCCGCTCCAGATCCACCGTGCGGCCGGAATAGGTGATCATGACCGCCGTCGGCTCGGGCACGTCGAGCAGGTCGAACTGGTCGGGATGGGGAACGCGGGGCGACCCGCTCCGCCGCTTCGGCGTTGCTTTCGTCATGGCCCCCATGTCTCTACCAGATCGGGGGGGCGCCGCTCAACCGCGCGTCGGGCGGTGGCGTCGCATCGGGCATGCGCGCCTCAATCCTCGTTTCCGGTGGTCTCGCGGACCAGACTGCTGGTGGCGGTCACGGTGGTCTCCAGCAGGGGCAGCAGGGTGGCGACCGCCTCGGCATCGGTCGGGGTATCGTTGATGGCGCGGGCGATGGCGGCCATCCGCGGCGTGCCGAAATTGGCGGCGAGTCCCGCCAGCGTGTGGGCCGCCTGCTTCAACTCCTGCGGCCTGCCGGCTTGCAGTGCGGACCGGATGGCCGTCAGTTCGCGCAGGGCCGTTTCGGGCAGAAGTTCCAGCATGCCGTCCAGCGCCTCGCCACCGAGCGCCAGCCGCAGTTCCGCCAGCTTCACCCGATCGACCAGCGGCAGGGCGGAGAAACGGCTGCCCTCGGCCGCCGGGCGGCTGGGCACCGGCGCCACGCGCCCCTCCTGGGGCCGGGTGGCGAGATCGATCAGCACGGCGTTCAACTGGTCCCAGTCGATCGGTTTGGTCAGATAGGCGTCCAGCCCGGCGGCCATGTGGCCGTCGCGATGTTCCGGCATGGCGTCGGCGGACAGCCCGACGATGGGGATCCGGGCGACCGGTCCATCCATCCGGCGGATCGCCCGCGCGGTCGCCCGCCCGTCGAGCACCGGCATCTCCATATCGAGGATCAGCGCGTCGTAATCGGCGGCGGCGATCGCGTCGAGCGCCGCGCGGCCGTCGGTCACCGCGTCGATCCGGTGACCGGCGCGGCTCATCATGGCGACGACCAGCATGCGGTTGATGTCGTTGTCCTCGGCCAGAAGAAGGCGCAGCGGCACCTGCGCCGCCGGCTCTTCCGTCATCTCCGCCGGAACCGGCCGGGCGCCGAGATCGCCCACCGGCCGCGCCTCCGCCCGGCGGGTGCGGATCGAGAAACGGAAGGTGGAGCCGCGGCCCGGCGTGCTGGCCACCGAGATCTCGCCGCCCATCGCCTCGACCAGCCGCTTGCAGATCGACAGCCCCAGGCCGGTGCCGCCATATTTGCGGCTGGTCGAGGCGTCGGCCTGGACGAAGGCGTCGAACAGGCGGGCGCGCTGGTCCGCCGTCATGCCGATGCCGTCGTCCTGAACCTCGAAGCGCAGGGTCATCGGCGACGCGGACAGGGGGGAGGCCGGCGGGTCGGGCGACCACACAGCGATTTCGATGGCGCCGCGGTCGGTGAACTTGATGGCGTTGGACACCAGATTGTACAGCACCTGCCGCAGCCGCGTCGGGTCGCCACGGATGTGGCGCGGCGTGTTCTCGGCGATGGAGGCCGACAGGCTCAGCCCCTTGGCCGCCGCCCGCACCAGGAACAGCTGCACCACATCCTCGACCAGCCGGGGCAGCGAGAAGTCGATCTCCTCCAGTGTCAGCTGTCCCGCCTCGATCTTGGAGAAGTCGAGCACGTCGTTCAGGATGGTCATCAGCGTGTCCGCCGACGACCGCAGCGTCTTGACCAGGGCGATCTGCTGCTCGTTCAGCCCGGTGCCCAGCAGCAGATCGCCCATGCCGATCACCGCGGTCATCGGCGTGCGCAGTTCGTGGCTCATCATCGCCAGGAAGCGGGACTTGGCCCGGCTGGCATTCTCCGCCGCGACGCGGGCGTCCTCCGCCTCCTCCCGCGCGCCGTCCAGCTTCTCGGCCAGCGCGAAGGTCTCGGCCGCCAGCCGGGTCAACTGCTCCTCGGCGGCGCGCAGTTCCTCCTGCGACCGGCGGCTGTCGGTGACGTCGGCACAGGTTGCCGTGATCCAGCGCGCGCGCCCGTCCGGACCCGGTACCGGCCGCAGGCTGAGCGCGTTCCAAAAGGCGCTGCCGTCCTTGCGGTGGTTCACCACCTCCACCGACAGGGGGCGCGCCTCGGCCAGGGCGGCACGGATCGCCGCCGCCGTTTCCGCGTCGGTGGCGGGGCCATGCAGGAAGCCGCCGTCCCGGCCGATCACCTCCTCCGCCGTATAGCCGATCATCTCCAGGAAGGCGCGGTTGCAATAGACGATCGGGTGGTCGGGACGGGTGGCGTCGGTGACGGCGATGCCGGCGCCGCTGGCCTCCACCACGGCGGCGAACATCGCCGCGTCGGACGAACCGCCGAAGGGCGGCGGGGTGGCGGCGGGCGGCGCTGTCAAGGCGGCGGTCCTGGTCGGTTCGGTTTGGTGCATGATGCGAGGCCGTTGCAAGCATAGGACGTTGCCGCGCCGAATGCCATTCACCCATCGCGGTTTCCGCTCGTCTACAGCCCGCCGTATTGGGATTTTGTTAACGACTGTGCAATGGTGCATTCAGAAAACTGTGCCGGGCGGGCTGCGGCGGTGGCCGCCGGGGAACTTTGGCGGAACGGAGAGCGTCATGGTGGTGGAAGCGAGCGGCCGGACCCACCAGATCCGGTCGATTCACGATCTTTGCGTGCTTCTCGTCGAGGATGACGACTTCACCCGAAAGCTGATCTACCGGCTGTTGCACGACATCGGTCTGCGCAAGCTTTACGAGGCCACCGACGGCATCCAGGCGCTCGATGTCCTGCGCAAGAACGGCGAGGAGGTCGATGTGGTGATCTGCGACCTGGAAATGCCGCGCATGAGCGGGCTGGACCTGCTGCATGCGTTGCGTACCGCCACCGGCAACCCGCTGGCCGATCTGCCGGTGCTGGTGCTGACCGGCCATCGCGAGGCGGATGTGGTGAAGCGCGCCATCGCCTATGGCATCTCCGGCTATCTGGTGAAGCCGGTGTCGAAAGCCGATCTGATGAAGCGGTTGAGCTTCGTCCTGCAGAAACGGCAGTAGCCCGGATGGACAGGGGGCCTCCCCTGTCGGCGCCTCTTCGTGCCGCAACCCGCGCTGGCGCTTTCGTCTCCCTTGCTGTAGAAGGGAGATCGATGATGCCGCGACGCGAAAGGTCCATGGGTTCCTGCCATCCTTCGCCCGGCCCGCTCCGATCCCGTTTCCGGCATCGGGGAGAGCCGTGAGCAAAGATCGACCTCCCGGGTCGTCCTCCAGGTCGAACGACGCACGCCCGTCCGGTGCGGAACGGTCCTGCGACCGCGTTTCCGACCTGCTGGACGACTTCCTGACGCGTGGCACCGGGCCTGATTCCGCTGGCCCTCTTGCAAGCGATCCATCTCGCATCTCGCTCGGCGAGATCATGGACGCTTTGGGCGACCGCGCCTTCGGCGCCCTGCTGCTGATCCTGTCGATTCCCAATGTGCTGCCGGTCCCCGGCCTGTCGACCGCCACCGGCGTGCCGATGATCCTGCTCGGCGCCCAGATGGCGGCGGGGCGGCACAGCCCCTGGCTTCCCCGTCGCATGTTGGCGGCCAGTTTCGACCGCAAGGCCTTCCTTGGTGTGATCCGCCGGGCCAAGCCCTGGGCCGAGCGGGTGGAGCGGCGTCTGCGCCCCCGCCTGCCGGCGCTGGCCGGTCCCACCGCCGAACGGCTGCTGGGGCTGGCGGTGGTGATCCTCGCCGGCATCCTCGCGCTACCCATCGTCTTCGGAAACCAGCCCCCGGCACTCGCCATCGCGCTGATCGCGCTGGGGCTGATGGAATCCGACGGCGTCTTCGTGTCGGCCGGCCTCGTCGCCGGCCTTCTGGCCATCGCCATCGTCGCCGCCGTCCTGCTCGGTCTCGGGCAGGCGGCGATCGCCGTGGCGCAACAATTGATCGGTTGAGGGAGCGCCCTTCGGGCACAAAGCCATGATCTGGGAACTTTTGGTCATCGTCCTGCTGATCCTGCTCAACGCCTTCTTCGCGATGTCGGAGATGGCGCTGGTGTCGGCGCGCCGCGCCCGGCTTCAGCAGATGGCCGAGGAAAAGGGCGGCGCCGGCGCCCGCGCGGCGCTGGAGCTGTCGGAGGATCCGAGCCGCTTCCTGTCCACCGTGCAGGTCGGCATCAGCCTGACCGGCATCATCGCCGGCGCCTATGGCGGCTCGACGCTCGCCGAACGGCTGGGCATCGTGCTGGATGAACAGGTCGCGTGGATCGCCCCCTACGGCCACACCGTCGCCTTCGCCCTGGTGGTCGCCGCCATCACCTATTTCTCGCTGATCGTCGGCGAATTGGTGCCAAAGCGCGTCGCCCTGATCTCCTCGGAGCGGATCGCCTCGCTGGTCGCCGCCCCGATGCGCACGGTGTCGCGCCTGTCGGCGCCGGTGGTCTGGGTCCTCGGCGTGTCGAGCGACGCGGTGCTGAAGCTGCTGCGCCTGCCGACCTCGCGCGAGCAGACGGTGACGGAGGAGGAGGTCAAGACCCTGATCGCCGAAGGCACCCAGAGCGGCGTCTTCGAGCCGGCCGAACGCCAGATGATCGAAGGGGTGATGCATCTGTCCGACCGCACCGTACGGTCGATCATGACGCCGCGCCCCGATCTGATCTGGCTTGACATCGACGACAGCCCCGAGGCGGTCGGCCGCGAGATCTGCGAGAGCGGCTATTCCCGCTTTCCGGTCTGCCGCGGCGATGTGGACGAGTTGCAGGGCGTTGTCGCCGCCAAGGCTCTGCTCGATCAGGCGCTGAAGGGGGTGGCCTTCGACGTGCGGGCGGCGATGGTCCAGCCGCTGGTCGTCCATGACGGCACGCCGGTCTTCCGCCTGCTCGACCTGTTCAAGCAGGCCAGCGTCCATATGGCCATCGTGGTGGACGAATATGGCAGCGTCGAGGGGTTGGTCACCATGACCGACATCCTGGAGGCGATCGCCGGCGAACTGCCCGACAGCAGCCATGAGGGCGAGGCCGGCGCGGTCCAGCGCGAGGACGGCAGCTGGCTGGTCGACGGCATGACTCCGGTCGAGGAGGTCGAGGCGCTGGTCGGGATGAAGAACCTGAAGGGGGAAGGCGATTTCCACACCATCGCCGGCTTCCTGCTTGATCAGTTCGGCCACGTACCGACCGCGGCCGAACATTTCCATTGGAACGGCATCCGCTTCGAGGTGGTCGACATGGACGGTCGCCGCATCGACAAGGTGCTGATCCAACTCAATCCGGAGATATCGGAGGGCTGAGGCCCTCCCTTCATTCCTCCAGCGGCGGCAATCGGGAAACGAAACGACCCTTGACACCCTGCGGCCATTGCTTGAACGGAACGATCCCGTCGGCAGTGGCCGCGTAGGCGCGCAGGTAGGCGGTCAGCGTCTCGACCGTCACCTCGTCCGGCGCCATGTCGCCCAGCACATAGCTCATGCGGGTCGCCGCGCGCACGGCGACGGCGCAAGCACGGCGGCAGCTCATCAGGCAGCGCATCGGCCGCAGCCGAACCTGTGCCGCCAGATCGGGGGCATCGGCCAGCGCCCGTTCCATCAGCGCCACCAGCTCCGCCCCCGGTCGGATGGCCTCGGGCGGGTCTTCCGGACGGCGGCAGGTCTCGCAAATGACAAGCTCGACGGTCATGCTTGGGCTTTCAGGATGCTTTCGGGTGTCACGAGGTTCGAGAGCTAGAGCCGTGCTCCGGCGCTGTCAACGGCTCGCGTCCTGTGTCTCCTGGATACGGCAAGGGCCGCCGGCTGTACGCCGACGGCCCCGAAACAGGAACCGCATTCCCCGACCCCGGAAAGGGGATGGCCCGTCAGAACACCCAGAGCTGTTCCGGCGGCAGACGCAGCCAGTGGGTGCCCGCCGCCAGGGGGCGGCCGAAGGCGCGCAGGGTCTGGTCGCCGCAGCGGAACACATGCTCCCATTGGCTGCCGAGATAGACCGAGGTCTCCAACTGGGCCGGGACGCGGTTGTCGCCGTCACCGTCGCCGGGGCCGTCCACCATCTCGACCTGTTCCAGGCGGATGACGCCGGTCGCCTCCTCCGACACGCCCTTGCCGCCGCGATCCTTGCCCCACAGCGCGTGGCCGGACAGCTCGATGCGGGCGTAGCCGCCGCGCTTGTCCTGGACGCGGCTCCTCATCAGGTTGTTGACGCCCATGAATTCCGAGGCGAACAGGCTGACCGGCTCGGTGTAGAGCTGTTCGGGGGTGCCGGCCTGGACGATGCGGCCGCCGTCGAGCAGGACGATGCGGTCGGCGATCGCCATCGCCTCGATCTGGTCATGGGTTACGAAGACGGCGGTCAGGTTCATCCGCTTGATCAGCGTGCGGATCCAGATTCGCGCCTCCTCCCGCAGCTTGGCGTCGAGGTTCGACAGCGGCTCGTCCAGCAGGATGACCGGCGGGTTGTAGACCAGCGCGCGGGCCAGCGCCACGCGCTGCTGCTGGCCGCCCGACATCTGGTGCGGATAGCGCTCGCCGAGATGGCCGAGCCCGACGCCGTCCAGCACCGCGGCGACGCGCTGCTGGAGGTCGGCCTTGGCCACGTTGCGCAGCCGCAGGCCGTAGGCGACATTCTCGAACACCGTCTTGTGCGGCCACAGCGCGTAGGACTGGAAGACCAGCCCAAGCCCGCGCTTTTCCGACGGCACGTTCAGGCCGGCGGCGGCGTCGAAGACCGGCTGGTCGCCGATGGAGATGACGCCCTTCTTCGGCTCCTCCAGCCCGGCGATGGAGCGCAGCAGCGTGGTCTTGCCGCTGCCCGACCGGCCGAGCAGGGCGACGATCTCGCCCTGGGCGAAGGTGGCGGTGATGCCCTTCAGGATCTCGTTGCTGCCGTAGGACAGGTGCAGGTCGTCGATGATGAGCTTAGCCATGGGAGCGTTTCCCGAAGAGCGACATCAGCAGCAGGCCGCCGCCGATCATCGCGATATTGACGGTTGACAGCGCGGTGACGAGATCGACGGCGCCGGTTCCCCACAGCGAGACCAGCAGCGAGCCGATCACCTCGGTGCCGGGGGCGAGCAGATAGACGCCGGTGGAATATTCGCGCATGAAGGTGACGAAGATCAGCAGCCAGCTGGAGACCAGCCCGACCTTGATCAGCGGGATCGTCAGGTCGCGGGAGACGCGGCCGGGGCTGGCGCCGACGATGCGGCCGGCCTCCTCCAGCTCGGGACCGATCTGGAGCAGGGCGCCGCTGACCAGACGCATGCCGTAGGCGAGCCAGACCAGCGTGTAGGCGACCCAGATGGCGATCATGGTCTGGCGCAGCGGCGACAGGAAGGGCGTGAACAGGAATACCCAGAAGATCGCCAGACCGGCGACGAGGCCCGGCATGGCGCGCGGCAGCAGGACCAGATAATCCATCAGCCGGGTCCAGCCGGTCTGCCAGCGGTGGGCGGCGAGGTTCAGCATGGTGTAGACGCCGACCGACAGCGCCCCGCCGACCGAGGCGATCAGCAGCGTGTTGACGATGCCGCGGGTCAGGTTGGGGAATTCCATCAGCTCGCGGAAATGGGCGAGCGTCAGCACGTCCAGCAGGTTGACGCCCTCGCCCCAGCTCGACACGAAGGCGCGCAGCACGAGGCCGCTCAGCGGCACCACCACGGTGAACAGCAGCCAGGCGGTGATCAGCGCCGCCGCCGGCCAGCGCCAGACCCCGATGGAGACCGGCTTCTGCGCCGCCGCCTTGCCCTTGACCGAGACATAGCGGTTGGCGGTGCGCAGCAGGAAGCGCTGCAATGCCACCAGCGGCAGGGCGATGCAGATGATCGCCACCACGACCACCGCCATCAGCTGGTAAGACGGCGTGCCCAGCTTGTTGGTCAGCTTGTAGAGGTAGGTCGCCAGCACCAGGATGCCTTCGGGGTCGCCCAGCACCAGCGGCAGGCCGAACAGCTCGAAGCCCAGGAAGAAGACCAACACCGCGGCATAGAGGATGTTCGGCATCACCATCGGCAGGCTGACGGTCAGCGCCGTGCGCAACGGGCCGGCGCCGGTCATCCTTGCCGCCTCCTCCACGTCGGAGCCCAGGCTGCGCAGGGCGGACGAGGTGTAGAGGAAGACGTGCGGGACGTGGGTCAGGCCGGCGATCACGATCAGCGTTGTCTTGGAATAGAGATACCAGGGGACGAAACCGAAGACGCCCTTGAACCACAGGGTGACGAAGCCCGCCGGGCCAAGGCTGACGACGAAGCCGAAGGCCAGCACCACCGACGATACGAACATCGGCACCAGGATCACCGGTTCGATCCAGCGGCGGCCCGGCAGGTCGGTGCGGGTCATCAGGAAGGCCAGCAGCGCGCCGACCGGCACGGCGATGGCGGTCATGCCGAAGGCGATGACGGCCGAGTTGTAGAGGGCGTCGAAGAAATCCTCGTCGTCCAGCACGAACTCGTAGGCGTCGAGGGTGAAGGAGATCTTGGGCTGGAAGAACGGCCCGTCGAGGAAGCTCTGGTAGACGACCAGGCCGATCGGGGCCAGCACGGCGATCGCCATGGCGACGATCACCGCGATGCGCGTCGCGCGGTTCATGGGGGGATTCCTTGATTCGGCGGCTTCGGCGCTAAAGGCCCTCTCCCGTCCCGGGAGAGGGAGGGGGCCCCACGCCATTGGCGTGGGGAGGGTGAGGGGGATTCCAAGGATCCCGAACCGCACGGCTTCGTGCCTCACCCCTCACCCTTCCCTCTCCCGGGGCGGGAGAGGGAGGTGGACGGCTATCACTTCCCTTGCAGGGCCTTCTGCCAATCCTTCAGGAACTTCAGGCGCTTGACCTGATCGAGATAGGTCAGCAGCTCCGGGCCGACATGGATCGGGCGCAGCGTGCCGTCGGGCGTGCCTGCGGTCGGGTTGGCGCTCGCCAGATCGGTGCGGATCGACCCCATGTAGCGCGCCTGCATCGCCTGCTGGCCCGGCTTGGACAGCAGATAATCGAGGAACAGCTTGGCGGCGTTCGGATGCTTGGCGCCCTTCGGGATGAAGGCGATGCGCGACATCACGATGGTGTAGTCGGACGGCAGCACGATGCCCAGCGACTCCGGATCCTTGTGCTGGCGCTCATAGACGTAGGAGCCGATCATGTTGTAGCCGATGGTGTGCTCGCCCGAGGTCAGCCGCTCGATCATCGCGCCCGACGAGGTGTAGAGCTTCACCCCGGTCTGGCCCATCGCCTTCACCAGATCCCAGGTGTTCTTGTTCGCCTGGACATCCTGGGTGATGTAGAGGAACCCGACGCCGCTGCGCTCCGGATCATAGGAGGTGACCTTGCCCTTGTAGGCGTCCGGCTTCTCAGCAAGCAGCTTGGCGAGGTCGGCATGGGTCTTCGGCACGTCGGCGGCGGGGACCACGCGCTTGTTGTAGGCGAAGACGATCGGCTCGGCGGTGGTGCCGAACGCCTCGTTCTTCCAGTTGGCCCAGTCCGGGATGTTCTTCGATTCCGGCGAGCCGTAGGACTGGGCATAGCCGTCATTGACCAGCTTCATCTGCAGGTCCATCGCCGACGACCACATCAGGTCGGTGGTGCCGGTGTTGGCCGCCGCCTCGCTGATGAAGCGGTTGTACATCTCGGTGGAGTTCTGGTCGGCGTATTCCAGCTTGATCTTGGGATAGAGCGCCTCGAACCCCTTCAGGAGTTCCGACACGGCGGCCGCGTCGGTGGCGGAATAGATGCTGAGCGCGCCTTCCTGGTTCGCCGCCTCGATGATCTTGGCATAGGCGGGGTCGTAGCCGGCGGGGACGGACTGCGCCTGGGCGGTGCCGGCGGTGAAGGCCGGAACCGTGATCGTCAGGGCGGTCGCGACCAGAAGGGCCAATTTGGTGCGCATCTCTTCCTCTCCTGCGGTTGGTCGCCACGGCGCCGTTGCGGGCCGTGTTGGTTGGGCTTACAAGCGACTTTGGCGCGACTATAGGCAATCAACCTGTCGCCAATCTGTCGCGGGTCAAAATTGTTTGTGAAACGGAACAGGCGCAATCGGATGATGGCCCGCTCGGACGATAGGTATGGCCCGTGCGCATCCTGATCGTCGAGGATGACGCGGCCCTGGCGCGCGGCGTGACCGGGGCGCTGAAACTCGCCGGCTATGCGGTCGACCATGTCGCGTCGGGCGAGGAGGCGGTGCGGCTGGAGCGGGCGGAGCCCTATGGGCTGGTGGTGCTGGATCTGGGCCTGCCCGACCTGTCGGGGTTCGAGGTGCTGACGCTGATCCGCCGCCGCGGCTCCACCGTCCCGGTGATGATCCTGACCGCGCGCGAGGCGGTGGCCGACCGGGTCAAGGGGCTTGACCTTGGCGCCGACGATTATCTGCTGAAGCCCTTCGACCCGGCGGAGTTCGAGGCGCGGGTGCGGGCGCTGATGCGCCGTGGCCAGGGCACGCCCATACCGGAGCTGGCCTGCGGCCCCCTGCGCTATGACCGCTCCACCGCGACGGTGACGCTGAACGGCCGGGTGCTGGATCTGCGCAAGCGCGAGTTGGCGGTGCTGGAGGGGCTGATCACGCGGGCCGGCAAGGTGGTGCCGAAGGACCGGCTGGCCGGCGAGGTCTTCGGCTTTGACGAGCCGGTGGCTCCCAACGCCATCGAACTGTATGTCGCCAGGCTGCGCAAGAAGCTGGAGCCCGACGGGCCGCAGATCCGCACCATCCGCGGATTGGGCTATCTGATGGAAAATGCCTGATGGCCGCAGTCCCGGCGGGTCGGAAGCAGGGGGGACGGGACCGGGTGCCGTCGCTGCGGCGCCGGCTGCTGGTCCGGCTGCTGGTGCCGCTGGGAGCGCTGGCGGTGGGGCTGGGCGTCGGCGGGGCGGCGCTGATCGATGGCTTCGTCCAGTCCACCCATGACCGGCTGCTTGCCGGCTCGACGCTGGCCATCGCCGAAAGGCTGGCGGTGGACGACGACAATGGCGAGGTGACGGTCGATCTGCCCGCCGTCGCCTTCGGCATGCTGGAGAGCCAGGCGCGCGACAACATCTATTACAACGTCGCTCATGAGGGTGGGGTGATCACCGGTTATCTCGATCTGCCGCTGCCCGACATCTCGGCGATGCCGACCAACGTCACGCTGTTCCGCGACGCCACCTATCACGGTCATCCGGTGCGGGTGGCGGCACAGGCTCGCCGGCTCTATGGCGTGGCGCAGCCGGTGCTGGTCCAGGTGGCGGAAACGACCGAGGGGCGGCGGGCGCAAGTGGTTCATCTGTTCTTGTGGCTGGCCCTGCTGGAGGTGGCGCTGGTCGGCGGCAGCGGGGTGTTGGTGTGGGGGGCGGTCGGGCGCGGGCTGGCGCCGCTCGGCCGGCTGCGCCGGGTGATCGACAGCCGGTCGGCCCGTGGGATGACGGGAGGTGCTCCGGCGCTGGTGCCGCTGCCGCTGGCCGTCGTGCCGGTGGAGGTGCTGCCGCTGGTGATCGCCATCAACGGGCTGCTGGCGCGGCTCGACCAATCCATCGGCACCATGCGCCGCTTCACCGCCGACGCCTCGCACCAGCTGCGCACGCCGCTGGCGGTGTTGCGCACCCATCTGGCCCTGCTGCGCCGCTACGGCACCGACAGCGCCGAGGGGCGGGCGGCGCTGGACGATGTCGAGGGGGCGGTCAAGCGGCTTGAGCGGCTGCTGGTCCAACTGCTGGCGCTGGCACGGGCCGACGAGGATCCGCCGGCCATGCCGTCCACCGCCGAGGTGACCGACCTGCCGCAGGTGGCGATGGAGGTGGCCGCCGAACAGGTTCCGGCGGCGCTGGCCCAGGATGTCGAGGTGCGGTTCGAGGGCGGGTTCGAGGGCGGGAGGGACGGCGCGATTGGCCCACGGGTCGCCGGAAACCCGGTTCTGGTCGGCGAACTGCTGGGCAACCTGCTGGACAACGCCATCCGTTACAACCGGCCGGGCGGCATGGTGACCGTGCGGGTCGGGACCGGGACCGGGGCCGGGCCGGTGATGGAGGTCGAGGATGACGGTCCCGGTATTCCCGAGGCTGAGCGGGAGCGGGTGTTCGAGCGCTTCTATCGGTTGGACCGTCCGGGTGAGCCGCCGCGCACCGGAAGCGGACTTGGGCTCGCCATCGTCCGGGCGCTCGCCGACCGGCTGGGAGCGTCGGTGCGGCTCGATGCCGGACCGGATGGCCGGGGGCTGAAGGTGACGGTGACGCTGCGTCCGGCCGAAGCCGCTGCCGCTTCAGTGGGGTCGGCGGCGGAGAGCCGGGGTGTGTGACAACCGTCCGGCCCGTCTCCGCGGGCACTCCACCGTCGATATGACAATTTCGTTAACCAGAGCTGCGCGGATGCTCCGCCGGCTTCCGTTGCCAGTTCGCACTTGCGAGACTATTTGACGCATCCGCACAGCCAGTGCCGGCAGGATGCTGAAGGATCGACAATCCGCGCGGCGGATCATTAATTCCCCTTCATCCTGGAATGGCTGATGGAAGAAAGAAGCGGCTCCCGCCATCTAACGCAGGGGACCGCGGAAAAAGGGTCTGGCCGCCGGCAAAGCCGGGCGGTCGCAAGAGGTCAGGGAAAGGGTCAGTCATCATGCTCTGCAACATCGTCACCGTCGCTTCGCTGGGCATCCTTCTGCTGTCGGGCATCGGCTTCAGCGTCGCCAAGCCGCCGAAGCAGGATCGTCACCATCAAACCGACATGCCGCGCCGCATGGTGGATGAGAACATCATGGGGTGACCCGTCACCCCTGAGGTGAAGCGTACCGCTTCCTCCGGGGGCGGGAGTGTTTGTTTGTCACCGTCTCCGGATTTGGGGGGCGGATGTGGCGCCACCCGGCGGACTTGCCTGTTGCCAGGCCGCCATTTTCCGTCGCCGGACGGACCAGCCGATGCCGGGCATCGCGGCGCAGCCGGCCGGCGCGCCGATGGTTGCGGAGGATCGACATTCTCCAATGGCGGTCGCGGTCCCATTTGCGTGGAGGACCCCGACCATCCGGGACAGACCCGCCTTGGGCCGTCGGGCCGGCATTTCTGCAAGCGTTGCGGCACGGCGCTGTGGGCGGAGGATCCGGCCTGGCCGGAACTGGTCCATCCCTTCGCCTCGGCCATCGACACGCCGCTGCCCACCCCGCCGGAACGGGTCCATATCATGCTGGACTTCAAGGCGCCGTGGGTCGAGGTGCCGAGCGGCCCGAACGATGTCCATTTCGCCCGCTATCCGGACGAATCGCTGGAGGCTTGGCACCGTCGGCACGGGCTGCTCGACCGCTAGGCCATGGTCCCGATGAGTCCGGCGACGGCCTGACCGGTCAACCGACTGATTTCGGACGCCGATTTTCGCCATCGGCTTTATGGGAGGGTTGCCAACTGGCGGCTTGACGGGACGGCGCTTGCTCGTGCCATCGTCACGCCTCGCCCGGCCGAGGATGGCCGGCCGCCGAGGAGATCCCTTTTGATGAACGCCTTGCGGCGTCTGTTCGCCCCTGTCCTTCTTCTTGCGCTGCTGGCGACCCTGGTCGCCGCGAAGCCGTGGTTGCACGGCCATCTGGAACCCTTCGTCGGCCCGATGCTGAGCGGCGCCTTCGACATCGCCGTCGCTTCGGCCGCCTGGCTGGTCGCCGCCTGGGCCGGGGCCGGGCTGATCGCCCTGCTGGCGGCCGGCAAGGGCGGCCTCAATCCGGACGGCACGCCCCGGCCGCCGCGCATCCCGCGGCTGCTGGCCGATCTGCTGCGCTTCTTCGTCTATGGCGCCGCGGTGCTGGCGATCCTCGCCTTCGTCTTCGAGCAGCCGGTGACCGGGCTGCTGGCGACCTCCGGCGTCGCCATCGCCGTTCTGGGCTTCGCGCTGCGCAACATGATCGCCGACATCTTCGCCGGCATCGCGTTGAACATCGAAAATCCCTACCGGCTGGGGGATTGGCTGGAACTGTCGCCCGGTGTGACGGGGCGGGTGGACGAGATCAACTGGCGTGCCACCCGGCTGATCGCCAGCGACGGCACCGCCATCGTCGTGCCGAACGGCATCGTCGCCGGCAGCCGTTTCGTCAATTACAGCCGCCCCAACCCGGCGTTCCGCAGCGGCGTGCCGATCCTGCTCGACCAGGAGGTGCCGGTGGAGCGGGCGAAGCGCATCCTGCTGTCGGCGATGCTGTGCGCCGACGGCGTGCTGTCCAACCCGCGGCCGGACGTGCTGGTGGATGCGGTGACGCCCAACGGCATCTCCTATCTGGCGCGTTTCTGGACCGACGACGGCGCCCGGCTGTCACAGGTGCGCGACGCCGTGTTGACGGCGGCGCTGGCCAATCTCGGCCGCGCCGGGATCGAACCGGCCAGCCCCAAGCAGGACATCCGCCGGCGCCAGCCGGTCCTACATGACACCGAGAGGCTGCGGCGCGGCCTGTTGCGCCGGCCGGAGATGTTCGACGCCTTCGACGACGAGGAGGTCGAGGCCCTGGCCCAGGCGATGCATCGGGTGGACATCCCCGCCGGTGGTGCGGCCGTCCGTGAGGGCGATGCCGGCGACTCGCTGTTCGTCATCGCCGAGGGCGTGTTCGATGTCGAGGTCTCCGTTTCCGCGGCGGATGGCGCCGATGGCGGCTTCCGGACCGGACCGATGCATGTGACCCGGCTCCGGCCGGGCGACCTGTTCGGCGAGATGTCGCTGCTGACCGGCCAGCCGCGCAGCGCCTCCGTCATCGCCTGTACCGATGCCGTGGTGTTCGAACTGGCCCGCAGCCATCTCGACCCCATCCTGCGCCGTCGTCCCGAACTGGCCGAAAAGCTGGCGGAGCTGATGGCCGAACGCCAGACCCGCAATGCCGCCCAGCGCCACCGCCAGCAAGGGGCGGCCCCGCCGGCGCCGGTTGAATCGCAGGCGCTGTTGGCGCGGCTGCGCGGCTTCTTCGGGCTTTAGGAAGCGTGTCTAAGAGCCGCTCCGGCCGTCCCGCCGCAACTGCTCCAGCACACGGCGCAACTCGCCGGGGTGAAGCGGCTTGTGCAGAAAGGCGCAGCCGCGGCGTTGGCCCTCCAGCAGGGATTCCGGCGCCGTTTCGCCGGTCAGCACCACAGCGGGGATTTCGGCCTTGAACAGCTTGCGCACACGGTCGATCACGTCGAAGCCGGACACTTTCCCCGGCAGGCGCAGGTCGGTCAGGATGGCGTCGGGCGGGCCTTCCAGCCCATCGACCGCCGCGAAAACCTCGCGCATGTTGGAGGCGGAGACGAAGGCGCAGCCCCAGCTCTCCAATGTCAGCAGCAGGCCGGACAGCACCATGCTGTCGTCGTCCACCACCAGGATGCGCATGCCGTCCAGCGGTATGCCGGGGGCGGAGCCAGGGGGGGCGGTCGCCGGGGCCGGCGCGCCGGCGGCGGGCGCCTCCTTCCCCTCCAGACGATCCACGGAGACGGCGAACACGGAACCGCGGCCGGACCGCGACCGCACGTCGACCGGAGCGTTCAGCAGAACCGACAGCCGCCGCACGATGGCGAGTCCGAGCCCGAGGCCGCGGGTGGGGTCGCGGGCCGGATTGGTCAACTGGTGGAACTCGTCGAAGATGACGTCCAGCTTGTCCTGGGGAATGCCGAAGCCGGTGTCCCACACCTCGATCCGCCATCGCCCGTCCCGCTTGCGCAGGCCCAGCAGGATGCCGCCGCGCTGGGTGTAGCGGATGGCGTTGGCCAGCAGGTTGCGGATGATGCGGCCGAGCAGCACCGGGTCGCTGCGGGTGGCCGCCGGTCCGGACGGATGGCCGGACAGATGGACCCGCAGCCGCAGGCCCTTCTCCTCCGCCTGCGGGCGGAATTCATCGGCCAGCGACAGCAGCAGCGCGTCGAGCGGCACCGTCTGGACATCGGCTTCCACCGTGCCGGCATCCAGCGTCGAGATGTCGAGCAGCGCGTTCAGCAGCTGTTCGCCCGCCGTCATCGCGTTGCCCAGCATGCCGGCGGTGCGGGTCGCCCGCGCGTTGCCCTCCACCTGGGTGGTCAGGGCGTCGAGAAACAGGCGCATCGCCTGGAAGGGCTGACGCAGATCGTGGCTGGCCGAAGCCAGGAAGCGGGAGCGTGCGGCCGTGGTGCGCGCCACCTCCGCCCGCATGGTCTCCGCCAGCTGGGCGATGGCGCCGTCCAGCGTCGCCGCCGCCAGCACCCCCACCACGCGTCCTTCGACCAGCAGCGGCGCCGCGCGCAGGGTCAGCGGCGGATCGGTCGGCAGAGGCAGCAGGATGGTGTCGGCGCTCCGTTCCCCCCCGGCCCCAGCCCCAGCCCCAGCCTCGTAGAGCGGTCGCAACGCCGCCGCCACCACCGGCCAGCCGGCCGGCAGCAGGGTCGGCCCGCTTTCGTCGCGGGAGGCGGCATGCGGGCGGTTCAACAGGGTGGCCAGCGCATCGTTGCAACGGACGGCGGCCATGTCCGGTCCGCCGACCACCAGCATGGTCGGGACGGTCCCGGCCGCGCAGAGACGCCGCGCGTTGTCGAGGCACTCGCGATGGCGCTGATCAGCCGGGGGCTTGGTTGGGGCCGTGGATCGCTGCATCGCGTCGGTGTCTCTCGCATCGGTGCGTCTGGGGATCGGAATCCCCTGGGTGGGCTGGAGGCTGATCGCCATGGGCACCGGTCGGACCGTCGGATGGTTTCGAAATGTCCGCAGAGGATAATCGGATAGGGCGGGTTGCGAAATCACACGATGGCTCTACTCCCTTCCTATGCGGAAGGTAAAAGCCGAGGCGGCCGCAACAGATGATCCTCGACAAAGTATTTACGGCGCAGAAGCGCCATCAAGCGCACCTTAAGCACATCCATCGTCTGGGCCTTTCCGACGAAATCGTCGGCGCCGGCGTTCAGGCTGATCATCAGCTGCTCCTCGTCATCCTGGCTGGTCAGGATCACGATTTGGAAGAACAGGCCGCGACGGCGGCGGAACCTGTCGAAACGCTCGCAAAGCTGGGTGCCGCTGGTGCCCGGCATGACCAGATCGAGGATGACGCAATCCAGTCCGCCACCGGCCAGCGCGGTGACCGCCTCGTCGGCGTTGCGGGCGGCGGTGACGGCGCAGCCCTCCTGCTCCAGCTCGGCACGCAGGAATTCCCGATAGGTGGCGCTGTCATCGACGATGAGGACGCGGGCGCGGTGGAAAATCTCCGCCGCCGTAGGCGGGGCGCCGCGCCGCTCCATCAAGCCAACGGCCGCTTCCACCACGCCCCTGGGGTCGGACGGGTCATGTTCCCCCTCGCCATGCCCCAGCACCAGGATCGCGGCGTCGCAGCGCGCCCGCAATTCGGCCAGACCGGTGGGGCCGGCGAGGGTGCCCTCGACGATCAGCAGATCCTGCGGGCGGCCGGCGATCTCGGCCAGCGCCGGCTCGACGGCATCGACACAGACGGTCTCGACGCCGCGTTCCTCCAGCAGCAGCTTCAACAGAAGCCCCTGCGTCCGGGAGGCCATGACGACCAGGGTGCGGTGCCCGTTCATGACGCCATCTTTTGGTCGGAGGTCAGATGCAGCAGCCGTCCGGCCAGCCGGTCGAGCGGCAGTTCCTCCAGCACGCCGCCCAGCCGCACCGCGGTGCCCGGCATGCTGTGGATCACCGCCGTGGAGGCGTGTTCGGCAATGGTGTAAGCCCCTGTCCGATGCATCTCCACCAGTCCCCTCCCTCCATCCTCTCCCATGCCGGTCAGCAGCACGCCGATGCCGGCGGCGCCATAGGCCTGCGCCATCGAGCGGAACAGCACATCGCCCGATGGCCGCTGGCCGCAGACCAGCGGGTCGCCGGACAGGCGGATGATACCGCCCTCCACCAGCATGTGCCGGTCGCCCGGCGCCACATGGACCGTGCCGGGGCGCGGGCTCGCCCCCGCCTCGCCCAGCCGGACCGGCAGGGGCGAGACGGTGCCCAGCCAATTGGCGAAACCCTCCATGAAGGGGGCGCCCATATGCTGCACCACGAAGACCGGCAGCGGGAAAGCCGCCGGCAATTCCTTCAGGATCCGGGCCAGCGCCGCCGGTCCCCCGGTGGAGGCGACGAGCCCCAGCGCGCGGAAGCGACGCATTCCGCCACCCTGGGCCGGCCCATCGGGGACGGCCGGTCTGGCGGCGGCACGGGCGCCGATGCGATGGCGGATCACCTTCACCTGGCTCATGATGACCAGCTGGGTGCAGAGATGCCGCGCCACCGTCTGGTAGTCGGCACGCGCCATGCTGCCGGGCTTCTCCACCACCGCCAGGGCGCCGGCCTGCAACGCCCGCATCGGGATGTCGAGGTCGCGCACGTCCGACGCCACCACCACGATCGGCAGCGGCGTCTGCCGCATGATGCGGCTGGTCACCTCGAAGCCGTCGATCCCCGGCAGACGGATGTCGAGCGACACCACGTCCGGGGCCGTCCGTTCGATCATGCGCAACGCCTGCTCGCCGCTGGAGGCGATTCCCGCCACCTCCAGCCGCGGATCGGCCCCGATGACGTGGCTGAGCAGTTGCTGGATGACCGGGCTGTCCTCGACCACCAGGACGCGGATGCGCCGGGCTCCGCCAGTCGCGCCCCCAGCCGCTTCCCCTGCGGTTCCCCCGTTCGCGGCCCCGTTCACAGCAGCCGCCGGATGCCGGCCAGAAGCTCGTTCTGGTCGAAGCGGGTCTTGACGATGTAGGCGTCAGCCCCCAGCCGCAGACCGCGTTCGCGGTCCTCGTCGCTGGCGCGCGAGGTGACGAGGACGACCGGGATTTCCGCCAGCCGCCGGTCGGCCTTGACCGCCTGCAACAGGGCGAAGCCGTCCATCCGCGGCATCTCGACATCGCTGATGATCAGCTCGACCTCCATCCCTTCCGACAGGCGTTCCAGGGCTTCGCGCCCGTCAACGCACAGGGTCACCCGATAACCATGGGCTTCGAGGATGCTCTTTTCCAGCGTGCGGGTGGTGATGCTGTCATCGACGACCAGGATATGCGCCCGGTCGGGAGGGGCATCCTCCGCCGCGCGGACCGGCGCCGGCAGGACGCTGCCGGTGGGCGGTGTCAGGCCGGGGATGTTCAGCACCAGCGCCGGCCCGCCATCGTCCATCAACACGGTGCCGAGATAGCGGCCGGGGTCGAGCCCGGTCTCCGCCGCCGCCGTCACCACCGCCTCGCGCGTGGCGACGAAGCGGTCGACCGCCAGCGCCAGCCGCCGGTCGCCCGCCCGGATGACGGCGAGCGCCAGGGACCGGTCGGCGGCCGGCACCACCGGCGCCTCCATCCCCAGCAGGGCGGCGAGCGAGGTGACGGGGACCTCCTCCTCGCCGATGCGGATCATCGGGGCGCCGATCCCGCAGAACAGCGCCCCGGCGGTGACGGTGCGCAGTTGGCTCACATCGGCCGAGGGGATCGCCAGGATCTGGTCCTGCACGGCGACGAAGACCAGGCGCTGGCTCAACAGGCTGAGCGGCACCTCGATGGTGACGGCGGTGCCGCCGCCCGGCCGGTCGGTGACGGTCAGGCTGCCCTGAAGCCGTTCCACCTCCCGCCGGGCGATGGCGAGGCCCATGCCGCGCCCCGCCAGCTCCGTGGTGTGGGAAGCGGTGGAGAAGCCGGGATGGAACAGGAACTCCGTCAGCCTTTCCAGCGGGATGTCCTCTCCGGCGGAAAGCCCGCCGGACGGCAGGTCGGCGGCGTCGATCAGGCCGCGCTCCGCCGCCTTGCGCAGGATCGCCGCGCGGTCCAGCCCGCGCCCGTCATCCTCGATGCGCAGGCGCAGGCGTGCCCCCTCCACCGAGGCGGCGATGGTCACCCGTGCCGCCGGCCGCTTGCCCAGCGCCAACCGTTCCGCCGGGGTCTCGATGCCATGGCTGATGGCGTTGCGGGCGATGTGCAGGATGGGGTCCTTCAGCCGTTGCAGAACCGCGCGGTCGGCTTCCACCTCCAGCCCGCGGACATCCACCTCGACCTCCTTGCCCTCGGCCCGGCTGATGTCGCGGACCATGCGGCCGAGGCCGCTCAGCTGGTTCTCCGCCGGCAGCATGCGCAGGCGCCGCATATCCTGTTGCAGGCCGCCGCCCCAGCGCCGCATCGACCACAAAAGCCGGTCATGGCCGCGGTGGGCGGCATCGAGCGCGCCGCCCAGAGCCCGGAAGCGGCGCTCGAACGCCATCAGGGCGGGAAGCGCCCCGCGGTCGTCCAGCCTGTCCGCTCCCTGTTCCCCGCCTCGCCGTCCCAAGGCCCCCCGGCCGAGCTGGACGCGCAGATGCCGCCATGCCCGGTCGAGCGCCCGCCAGTCCTGGCGCAGCAGGCGGAGCTGATCGCCCAGCCCCGCCTGCGCCTCGACTTCGGGCAGCAGGGCCGACGCGGTCTCCGACAGGCGTTCCAGCCCCTGCGCCGCGATGCGGACCAGGGCGGCGGAGTCTGGATCGATGCCGCGCTCGCGCCGGGAGGGGGATGGGGGAGGGCGTCCGATGGGGCGGGCGGGGGCGGGACCGCGGTCATGCCCGGCGGCCAGCGCGTCGAGGTCGGCGAGCGTGCCGGCGACCTCGACCGCGTCGCCGCCTTGCAGCGACCAGGCCACCAGATCCTCGATGGCGTCGAGCGCGCGTCGGACGACACCGATCGTGGCGGCATCGACCGGGACCTCGCCCTTCTGTACCGCGATGAAGGCGGCTTCCAGCCGGTGGGAGATCGCCTCCACCTCCGGCAGGTCGACGGCGCGGGCGGCGCCTTTCAGGCTGTGGGCGCGCCGGTGGATGTCGGCGAGATCCGGCGCGGCGCCCGTCGCCTCCGCCTCGCGCAGGGCGTTGCGGATCGCCGAGAGATGCTCCTTGTGCTCCAGATCGAAGGCGGCGAGCAGGCGCTGGCGGATGTTCATCAGGAGCTCCGCGTCACACCCGGTAGTTCCGCACCGCCTCGACCAGCCCCTGGCCGAGATTGTTCAGGTTGGCGGCCGCACCCTCCAGCTGGCGGGTGCCGGCGGCGGTCTGGCTGCTGGCCTCGCGGATGTTCTGAAGCGCCTGGATCACCTGCTCGAGGCCGATCTGCTGCTGGTTGGTGCCGGCGACGATCTGCTGGAAGGCCAGCACGCTCTCCTGGATGTTGTCCGCCATGGTGCGGATGGTCGATTGGGTGGCGTCGGTCTGGCGCTTGCCGGCGGCGACGCGCTTCACCGCCTCCTCCGTCAGCATGACCGAGGCGTTGATGCCGTGCTGGATCTCCGACAGGTTGGAGCGGACCTGCGCGGTCGCCTCCTTCGACTGGTCGGCCAGGCTCTTGATCTCGCCAGCGACGATGGAGAAGGTGCGGCCATGCTCGCCCGCCGCCGCCGCCTCGATGGCGGCGTTCAGCGCCAGCAGGTGGCAACGCTCGGCGATGTCGTTGACCGTCACGATGATCTCGCCGATCGCCTGGGTGCGTTCGGACAGCATGACGATGTTCTCGGCCACCGCCTCCGCCTGTTCGCGGATGGCGTCCATCGCCTGGATGGTGTCGTCCACCGCCTTCATGCCGGACTGGCTGGAGGAGGCGACGGACTGGGCGCCGTGGGCGACGTCCTGGGCCCGGCGGTTGATCTGGGCGCCGGATTCGGTGATCTCCGACAGGGTCGCGGTGGTCTGCTCCACCGCCGCCAGCTGTTCGGCGACGCTGGCCGACTGCTGCTGGGTGGAGGCGCGGATCTGGGCGGTCGCCGCATGGACGCTCTCCGCCGTTTCCCGCGTGGTGCGGGCCATCGATTTCAGCCGTCCGGCCATCTCGTTCAGATGCCGGCCGAGGATGGCCAGCTCGTCCCTGCCGGCGATGACGATCTCCCGCGTCAGGTCGCCGTGGCCGACCCCGGTGACGAAATCGATGGCCTGGCCGAGCCGCCGGCTGATCGAGCTGCCGATCAGATAGGCCACCGCCACCGCGATGAGGAAGACGGCGACCAGCGCGACGACCGCCGACTGGACGGCGGAATTGTAGATCTCGCGGATGTCGTCGCGGCCGGCGGCGGTCAGATGGTCGATGGCGGTCTGGGCGGCCTCGATGCGCTGTTCCATCACCTTGCGCAGCTCGTCCACCCGCTGGCGGCGTTGCAGAGCGTCGGCGATCTGGTTGCGTTCGAGCAGGGTGTAGATGGTCCGCGCCTCGTCCCCGACCGCCATGATGGCGCGGTTCATCTCGTTCACCGCGGTGTCCAGTTCCACCCAGCCCTTGCGGCGGCTGTCGGTCACGCTGTTACTGGATCGTTCGGCCACCATCGAGCGCAGCTTGCCCAGCTTATCGCGCAGCCTGCCGCCGACCTCGTCGTAATGCCGGCGCAGCGGCATCATGATGGTGGGGATTTCGCCGGTCCGCCCTTCGGCATTGGCGATGGACACCGCGTTCAGCGCCGTTTCGCGCGTGCTGCGCAGTTCCGCCTGAAAATTGCCGACCGCCGTCACCATGTCGGCGGCGTCGTTGTCGTAGCTCGACACCGCCATGATGACCGACAGCGCGTCGGAGAAGCGCGACATCTGATAGAGCGCCAGCAGGGCGGAGAGGACGCAGACCACGCCGAATCCCAGGACCAGCTTGTGCGAGACTTTCATGTTCATTCCCATGCTCCGGCCCCTTGTTCCGGCTTCATGCTCCGGCTCTGATTGGCCCTTCGGGTGGATCGGTCGGTGGTCAGCCCGTCACGGCGTCGAGCAGGGCGGCCATGTCGAGGATCGCCATGCGGTCCGCGGTGATCGCGCCGACCAGCGGCCCGGCCTCCGCCGGCGCGGCGGCGCGCGGTGGCGCGATGTCGGCCACCCGTTCCACCGCGCGCAGGCGCAGGGCGGCCGGGCGGCGGGCAGCGGTGCGCAGCACGATGGCGTAGCCGGGCCGGTCGCTTTCGGCATCGGCGACGGGCGGCCCGCCGCAAAGCCGGTCGATGTCGAACAGCCGCATCGCCCGGCCGGCGACGGCGATCACCCCCAGCACGGCGGGGGCGGCCCCCGGCACGCGGGCCAGCCGCGGCATCGGCACGATATGGCCGAGATGGCGAAGCTCCAGGCCATAGAGCGTGCCGGCCCCGCGCGCGACCAGCATCGGAATGCCGGCCTCCGCCTCGTCGGCCGGCTGCCGCATGTCGGCCAGCTCCTCCGCCCGGCGGGCCAGCACGGCGTCGGCCCAGGGGCCGCGCCCGGCGAAGGTCGCCTCCAGGTCGGCGGTGCGGCGGGCCAGCGTCCCGCGCACCCCCTCCCAGTCGATCGCCGGGCGGGATGCCGAGCGGTCCGGAGACGCGCTGTCGAGGGCGGCGCGGAGCGGCGCGGCGCCGGCACGGGTGGCCAAGCCGGTGGCCAGCTTGGCGGCAAGTGTCTCGTCCATCAACCCTCCTCGCCGGTCAGCCAGAGATCCAGCATGCCGCGCAACTCCTGAACGGTCAGGCCGGCGCCTTCCGTCACCGTCTCGCCGTCGGGACGGTCCGCCAGCGCCTCGCGCGCATTGCGGAAATGGCGTTGGGCCGGAACCAGCCGGCCGCGCCGCCAATAGGCGAGCGCCAGGTGATAATCGGCCAGGACGAAGCGCGGATCGAGATAGAGCGCCCGCTTGAAGGCCGCGACCGGATCGCCCACGCCCAACTCCTCCTCCACCAGGCCCAGCCGGTAATGGACGGCGGGGTCCATCCGGTTGGCCTCCACCTGAACCAGACAGGTTTCCAGTGCGGTCGAGCGGTCATTTGCGGCGGCCGGAGCAGACGGGTCGGGTTTCGTGGGAGGCTTGGCAGGCGGCTCGGCAGGCGGCTTGGCGGCGGCCGTGCGGCGCGGGCGGGTGGGGGGAGACGGGGCGGCCGGCGGCGGACCCGGCATGGCACCGGGAACCGGGCCGGCGGCGGGGATGGCCCGCTCGGCCTGCTTGCGGTAGAGGGTGGCGCCGGGGACCGACACCGGGATGAAAAGCTCGTTCATCTGCGGCCCGGCTTCGGCATGGCCGACCACCAGCCAGCCGCCGTCGGCCAGCGCCTTGTGCAGGTCGCCCAGCAACCGGTGCCGCGTCGCCTCGTCGAAATAGATCATGACGTTGCGGCACAGGATGATGTCGAAATGCCCGATCCCGTGCGGATAGGAGGGTATCGCTCCCTCGACGAGGTTGAAGGGCATGAAACTGGTCCATTGCCGGTATTTCGGCTTGACCGACCATAGCCGGTCCTGGCGGTCGAAGCAGGCGTCCAGCGTTTCCGGCGCCAGGCCGCGCACCGCCCAGTCGCCATAGGCGCCGCGCCGGGCCTGTTCCAGGAAGGCGTCGTTGATGTCGGTGCCGACGATATGGACCTGCCAGCCCTCTAACTGGACGGCGAACTGCTGTTTCAGCAGGATCTCGACGCTGTAGGCCTCCGGCCCGATGGAACAGCCGGCGCTCCAGATTCGCAGCAGGCGGCTGCCCTGGTTGCGGCGCAGGCATTCGGGAATGGCGACGGCGCGCAGCGCGTCGAACTGTTCGATGTAGCGGAAGAAGAAGGTCTCTCCCACCGCCAGCTCATTGATCAACCCCTGATACTCGGCCCCGCCCGGCCCCTCCGCCTTCAGCGCCGCCAGATAGCCGCCGACCGTGGTGATCCGGCCGAAGGGCAGGCGGCGGTTGATCCGCTCGGCGAAGGCGGCATCCTTGTCGGCGTAATAGGCGAGGCCGGTGGCGTCGATGACCATCGCCTTCAGGCGCGGGAAATGCGGGTCGCGGCGGATCGCCTCGATCCCGGCGGCGGCGCTGGACATCATGCGGCACCATCCCTGCCCGCATCCCCGTCCGTGTCGGCATCCCGCCATCGCGCCAGCCGCCGCTCCGCCGCCGCCCGGAAGGCATCGAGCAGGCGGGTCTCCGCCTCGTTCAGCAGCCGGTCGGGATCAAGCAGGGTCACCGCGCCGCCACGGCCGGTGATCCGGTCGGGAAAGGCGCCGGCGGCACAACCGTTGAAGGACAGCGACGGATCGGAGGGTGTGCGCTCGGCGGCGTCGACCGCCATGTCGCCATGGACCTGATCGGCCAGCAGGGCCGCCGGCCGCCCCTGCCAGGTGACGAGCATCAGTGGTGAATAGAGGCCCGGCGGCATCACCGACCCGGGCGCTCCCGTCGCCAGTTCCAGCAGGATGTCCAGGCGCAGGACCGGAACCAGCTCCCCGCGATAGCGGAACACCCCCTCCACCGGCGGCGGAGCCGTCGGCAATCGGTCCAACCGCGGCAGCGGCAGGAAACGCCGCACGGCTTGCGTCGGCAGCGCCAACGCCTTGCCGGCGATCGAGAACACGACGCAAGGGAGGGGCGATGGCGGGGCGGATGGCGGCGAGGCGGTTGGCGCTGGCAGGGGTGACATCCGTCCGTCGATTGTTTGGAATCCAAACGGGAACATGCCCGATCACAGGCGGAATGCGAATTACGCCAAAGGTTTACGTCGTAGGGCCTATGCCCAGGCCGCGACCGTCCCCGCCCTTTGCCGGATGGCCGGGGCGGGCTAACCTCCCTCGACGACGGCAAAGCCGACAAAGCAGGCACATCAAGGGAGAAACGCGACGATGCCCGGCCGCCATTTCGAGGATTTCCGCGTCGGCGACGTGATCGAATCGGAGGGGGCGACCCTCACCGACAGCCAGATCATCGATTTCGCCCTGCGCTTCGACCCGCAGCCCTTCCATATCGACATGGCGGCGGCGGCCGATGGACCGTTCCAGGGGCTGATCGCCAGCGGCTTCCACACGTTGTCGCTGACCTTCCGGCTGCTGCGCGACACCGGAATCATCACCGGCACCGGGCTGGGCGGCTCCGGCATGGACGAACTGCGCTGGCTGCGGCCGGTGCGCCCCGGCGACACCATCCGCGTCCGGGCGGAGGTGGTGGAAGCCATCCCGTCGCGTCGCGGCGGCCGCGGCACGGTGCGGCTGGCCTACACCACGCTGAACCAGCGCGGCGAAGCGGTGATGACCTGCATCATGAATCACATCGTCGCGGCGCGGAGCGGGCCGGGCGCGACAATCGCCATATGACGGCCCCGCCGCCACGGGGTACTATCCCGCCTTCCCGTTGCGAGGCTTTCCCGAATGCTGCCGAACGCCACCGTTGTCGAGACGAGGATCGGACGGTTCCTGCTGTTCGAGTGCATGGACGGCATCACCCGTCATCTGCGCCGCGACGGCATCTGGGAACCGACCATGCTCCAGATCGCCAAGGTCCTGGTGCGGATGGAGGGGAGCGGGACGGCCGGTGGCGGCGGGACCATCGTGGATGGCGGGGCCAATGTCGGCGCCTTCACCATCCCCATGGCGCTGGAGTTCCGCCACAGCCACCGTCTGGTTGGATTCGAGGTGCAGCGGCCGCTTTACCATCTGCTGTGCGGATCGCTGGCGCTCAATGGGCTGGACAATGTCCTGGTGCATAATCTGGCGTTGGGCGAGCGGATGGACGTGATCGACATTCCCGTTCCCGATTACGCCAGCGATACCAATCTGGGGGCGCTCAGCCTCGATCCCGAGGTTCGGCGTATCCGGCGCGAGGCCGGTCTGGGCTGCGACACCGACCGGGCGGGTGTGCGGATGGGGCAGGCCAGCATGGTGCGGCTGGATGATTTCGCCATCGGCGATTTGAGCCTGCTGAAGCTCGATGTCGAGGGTATGGAGCTTCCGGTCCTGAAGGGCGCGGCGGAGACGCTGAAGCGGTCGGGTTTCCCGCCGATCCTGTGCGAATTGTGGGATGCCGACGCCATGCCCGGCATCCGTGCCCCGCAACAGGCGCTGCTGTCCCATCTGTCCGAACTCGGCTACGACATGCAGGTCATCGACGATCTGGCGGTCGCACAGCACCGCGGCCGGTCGGTGGTGCTGAAGATTCGGCTGGAGGATGAGGGCCGCCGCCTCGCCTGCGAGATCGCCGACCGCTGAAGGGCAGATCCCTCACGCCCGCGCCGCCAGCGTGCGGATCGCCAGTGCGGCGGCCGAGGCGCGGTTCTCCACGCCCAGCTTGGCGAAGACCTGCTCCAGATGCTTGTTCACCGTGCGCGGGCTGATGCCCAGGATCTCGCCGATGTCGCGGTTGGGCTTGCCGTTGGCGATCCATAGCAGCACCTCCGCCTCGCGCGCGGTCAGGCCGAGCGCGTCGCGCAGGATCGCCTCCTGCCGGCCGGCGGTCGGTTCACTCAGACGGAACAGATATTCATCCGGGCCGGCCGGGCTGAGATAGGTGAATTCCAGCCGCCGCACCCCCTCGCCATCCGGCAGTTCCAGCGCGAAGGGTTCCATCGCGCCGCCGGGCGGGGAGGGACGGCGCAGCCGGACCAGACCGGCGGCCAGGGACGATGCGACATCGGGATGCACGCCGTCGGAACCGGGCGGCAGCCCGCCGAGCAGCCGCTCCGCCTGCGGGGTGCACCACAGCAGCCGCCCTTCCCCGTCGGTCGCCAGCAGGAAGCGGCCGGTGGCGTCCAAAGCGGCGCGGGCGGCATAGGCGACGCGGGCGTTGGTCAGGTGGACGCGGATGCGGGCGATCAGCTCGTCCACCACGATGGGTTTGGTGACGTAATCGACGCCGCCGGCCTCCAGCCCCTTCACCACATGCTCGGTGTCGCTGAGGCCGGTCATGAAGATGACGGGGATGTGCGACAGATGCGGGATCTGTTTCAGCCGCCGGCAGGTTTCGAACCCGTCGAGGCCGGGCATCACCGCGTCCATCAGGATCAGGTCCGGCGTGATCTGGCCGACCAGTTCCAGCGCGCTTTCGCCGTCGATGGCCACCAGCACGGTCAGGTCGGCCTGTTCGATGGCCTCCGTCAGGAATCCCAGCGTGTCGGGGGTGTCGTCCACCACCAGGATCATGTCGCGGCGCTTCATCCCGTCACGGCCCCGTCTTCCGCCCGATCGTCGTCATGTTCCCGTCCCCGCTGCTGGGCCTGGTCCCGTCCGGCGTCGCGCTCCGTCGCCGCATCCTCCAGCGCACGCATATAGCCTTTCAGGTCGAAGGCGCGCACCAGCCTTCGCAGCCGTTCGACGAAGGGCAGGGCGCCGGCGTCCTCCGCCTCGATCTCGCGCAGCTTGGCCTCGATCCCGCGAATGTAGCCGATCCGGCCGAGCTGGCGCAGGTCGTCGAGATGACGCAGCGCCGTTTCCGGCGGCCCTGCGGGCTTCCGCACCTGTTCGACCGGTGCGGAAGCGGGGTCAACCGGTTCCACCGGTTTTTCCGTTTTCTCCGCTTTCTCCGGGGCATGGATCCATTCCAGCCCGGTCAGCGCCTGCAATCGGTCGAGCAGGGCGTGGATCTCGATGGGCTTGGCGACGAAGGCGTCGTGCGGCGCCCGGCCGTCGCCCGGACCCTGCGCCTCATAGGCGTTGGCCGACACCATGATGATGCGGATGCGGTCGGTGAACTGCCGGCGCAGCTCCTCGGCCACGTCCCAGCCGCTTTCCCCCGGCATCGAGATGTCGAGCATGGCGACGTCGGGCTTGCATTGCGCCGCCAGCTCCAGGCAGGCGGTGGCGTCCGACGCGGTGAACAGCACGAATCCCAGCGGGCGCAGGATGTCGGTCATCAGCGCCAGATGGTCGCGGTCGTCATCGGCCAGCAGGATGGTGATCTGCGGCCCGGCATAGCCGGTGACGGCGCGGCGTTCCGGCTGGTCGCCCGGCCGCTGCATCGCCTCCGACAGCAGCAGGCGGACGGTGAAGACGCTGCCTTCCCCCGATTTGCTGCGCAGCGCGATGTCGCCGCCCATGATCCGGGTCAGCACCCGCGTGATGGTGAGGCCGAGGCCGGTGCCGGCCACCGCCCGCACCGCCGCTCCCCGCCCGCGCTCGAAGGGCTCGAAGACGCGGTCGAGATCCTCCTCGCGGATGCCGATGCCGCTGTCGGCGATCTCGAATTCGGCGATCTGGCTGCGATAGCGCACGGTCAGGGCTACATGGCCGCTCTCGGTGTATTTCACCGCGTTGGACAGCAGGTTGATAAGGATCTGGCGCAGGATCTTGCTGTCGGTATGGACCCAGGCCGGCAGGTGCGGCACGCGGGCATAGCGGAACTCCAGCCCCTTGGCGGCGGCCTGGATGCGGAACATGTCGGCCAGCTGGTCGAGGAAATCGATCAGCTGCACCTTGTCGCGGCTGAGCCGGCGCAGGCCCGATTCGATCTTGGAGATGTCGAGCAGCCCGTCGATCAGGTTGGACAGATGCTCGGCGCTGCGGCGGATGACGCGGACGGCGTCCTGGGGCCGCTGGGTGCTGTTGCTCTCCAGCAGCTGGGCGTAGCCGGAGATGGCGTTCAGCGGCGCCCGGATCTCGTGGCTGACGCCGATGATGTAGCGGCTCTTGGCGGCGTTGGCGGCCTCCGCCACCTCCTTGGCCTTTTGCAGGGCGGCGTCGGTGCGCTCGTGGGCGGCGATCTCGTCCATCAGCATGGCGGTCTGGCGGCCGGTCTCCTCCTCCGCCTTGCGGCGGCTCTCCTGGGCCAGCACCAGGAGCCAGGCGGCGACGCCGGACAGGATGAACAGGCAGACGAAGACGGAGACCAGCGCCGCGTGGATCGCCGCCCGCTCCGCCGCCTCGGCATTGGCGTATTGGAAGTCGATGACCAGCAGCACCCCGCCCAGCACCAGCGAGAACAGCGTCATCACCCCGATGAAATGGCCGGTGCGGGTGTGGACCCCGGCGGCCATCCGTTTGGGCAGCACCCGTTGCAGGCTGTGGGCGATCTGGTCGGCGAAGCGGCTGTCGGTCTTGCACAGATCGTGGCAGCGCGCCTCCAGCGTGCAGCAGAGCGAGCAGATCGGCGCGTCGTAGGCCGGGCAGAAGGCCATGTCCTGCCGCTCGAAATGATTCTCGCAGATCGAGCAGCGGATCGTCGCGGCGTCGCCGGGCAGCCGGTCCGATTTGCGCGCGATGTAATAGCGGCCCTTGGTCCTCCAGGCGATCAGCGGGGCGGCGGCAAAGGCCACCACCAGCCCGATGAAGGGGGCCAGCGCCTGGGCCACCGGCCCCAGCAATCCGAAGAAGGCGGTGGTGGAACACAGCACCGACAGCCCCATGGCGCCGGTGCCGACCGGGTTGATGTCGTAGAGATGGGCGCGCTTGAACTCGATCCCCGGCGGGCTGAAACCGAGAGGCTTGTTGACCGCCAGATCGGCGGCGACCGCCCCCAGCCAGCCGACCGCGACGTTGGCGTAGAGGCCGAGGATGCTCTCGATCACGCCGAGGATGCCGATCTCCATCAGCAGCAGCGCCAGCAGCACATTGAACACCAGCCAGACGACGCGGCCGGGGTGGCTGCGGGTCAGGCGGGAGAAGAAGTTCGACCAGGCGATGGAGCCGGCATAGGCGTTTGTGACGTTGATCTTCATCTGGCAGACGACGACGAAGACGCCGGTCAGCGCCAGCGCCGCGGCGGGCGAGTCGAACACGTCGAGAAAGGCCATGTGGTACATGATGTTGGGCTGGACCGCGTCGTCCCCCGGCATCCCGTGCCTGAGCGCCAGGAAGGCGAGCAGCGACCCCGCCGCCAGCTTCAGGCTGCCGATCAGCACCCAGCCCGGCCCGCCGGCCAGCATCGCCGCCCACCAGCGCAGGCGTCCGATGCGGGACTGGGAAGGCAGGAAGCGGAGATAATCCACCTGCTCGCCGATCTGCGGCAGCAGCGACAGCAGGACCGAGGCGGCCATGCCGAAGGGCAGCAGCGACAGCCCGCCGTCCGCGGCATAGACACCGGGCAGCGACATCCACTGGTCCAGCGTTTCACGGTCGAGCAGGACGAGATAGGCCAACGGCACGCATTGCAGCAGGATCCAGACCGGCTGCGTCGCCCATTGCATGCGGCTGATGAAACGGATGCCGTAGACGGCGATGGGGATGACCGCCAGCGAGCTGACGACATGGGCGGCGGCGGCCGGAATCCCCAGCACCATGGTCAGCCCGGCTGACATGATGCTCGCCTCGATCGAGAACAGGATGAAGGTGAAGGAGGCGTAGACCAGCGAAGTGATGGTGGAACCGAGATAGCCGAAGCCGGCGCCACGGGCCAGCAGGTCGATGTCCACCCCGGCCTTGGCCGCATGATAGGTGATCGGCAGCCCGACCAGGATGCTGAGGACCGCCACCGCCAGGATGGCGGCCATGGCGTTCTCGAAGCCGTAGGTCAGGGTGACCGCCGCTCCGATCGCCTCGCAGGCGAGGAAGGAGATGGCGCCGAGTGCTGTGTTGGCGACGCGCCAGGCGCTCCAGCGCCGTGCCCGCTCCGCCGTGTAGCGGAGCGCATAGTCCTCCAGTGTCTGGTCGGCGGCGAGCTGGTTGTATTGCCGGCGTTCACGGACGATCCGTTGCCTCGCGCTCATGCCCGTCCGCCATTCCCGCCTGTCGCCGATGTCAGACCGCATCGTCGGGAGTTTCACGGTGGTTGGCAAGGCGCAAGCTTGCGGCGGCCATGTTGGGGAGGCCTTGGCACGGCACCGGGCTTCGGTGGGATATCCCACCGATCCACGGCCGCCCCCTCCGATCCGATCAAGCTGCGAAATTCGGCTTCCCGGCCAGGATGTTGGCGGTGACCGTCCTGATGTCGCGCAGGCCGCACATCGCCATGGTCACGTCCATCTCCTTGCGGATGATCTCCAGGCACTGGGACACGCCGGCCTCGCCGCCGGCCCCCAGCCCATAGAGGAAGGCGCGGCCGATGAAGGTACCCTTGGCGCCCAGCGCCAGCGCCTTCACCACGTCCTGGCCGGAGCGGATGCCGCCGTCCATCAGCACCTCGATGCGGTCGCCGACCGCCTCGACGATGGCCGGCAGGGCGGAGATGGAGGAGATGGCGCCATCGAGCTGCCGCCCGCCATGGTTGGAGACGATCAGCGCGTCGGCCCCGGTGTCCGCCGCCATCACCGCATCCTCCGGATCGAGGATGCCCTTGAGGATCAGCTTGCCGCCCCAGCGGTCGCGGATGCGGCGCACGTCATCCCAGTTCAGCGTCGGGTCGAACTGTTCCGCCGTCCAGGAGGACAGCGACGACAGGTTGCTGACGCCGCTGGCATGTCCGACGATGTTGCGGAAGGTGCGGCGATGGGTGCGCAGCATGTTGATCGACCAGCGCGGCTTGGTCGCCATGTCCAGGATGTTGCCGATGGTCAGCTTCGGCGGGGTGGACAGCCCGTTCCTGATGTCCTTGTGGCGCTGGCCGAGGATCTGGAGGTCCAAAGTCAGCACCAGCGCCGAGCATCCCGCCGCCTTGGCCCGGTCGATCAGCTTGTCGATGAAGGCGCGGTCGCGCATGACGTAGAGCTGGAACCAGAAGGGCCTGTCGGTGTTCTCCGCCACATCCTCGATCGAACAGATGCTCATCGTCGACAGGGTGAAGGGGACGCCGGCCTTGGCCGCCGCGCGGGCGGCCAGGATCTCGCCGTCGGCATGCTGCATGCCGGTCAATCCGGTCGGAGCCAGCGCCACCGGCATCGCCACCGGCTGGCCGACCATGCTGCTGGCCAGCGTCCGGTTGGTCATGTCCACCGCCACGCGCTGGCGCAGCTTGATCCGGCCGAAGTCCGATTCGTTGGCGCGGTAGGTCGACTCCGTATAGGAGCCCGAATCCGCGTAATCATAGAACATCCGCGGCACGCGCCACTCCGCCAGTCGCCGCAGATCCTCGATGCAGGTGACGGGCTGGTCGGTGAACAGGTTCGCCCAGCGCGACGGCGGCCGCGAGGAGGGCATGCGAACGGAGGTCATGGGGCGTGTCTCAACGGTTGCTCGTGAAACGGAAGGGGTAGACTTTGGCCCCGCCCTCCACGCACCGTCAAGCCGCGGCGGCGGCAAGGCCAGGGTCATCGCATTTGGCCGAGGATGGATCTTGCGAAGTCGTCGGACCATCCTGAGCGTTTTCGCTTTCGGCGGACGGAGATATCGCGCCGGGCCCGGTTCAGGATGTTGAGCGCGAGCTTGCGGAGGGTGGCGAGGTTTTCCGGCCCGTGCTCCTTGCGGTTGCGGGCGCGATCCTCGTCGAAGACGACGTCGAGCACCCAGTGCAATCCGTTTTCGATCGACCAATGGGCGCGGGCGGCCGCCAGATAGTCGGCCGCGCTGAGCGCGCGCGAGGCGATGTGGTAGTGCCGGGTCACGGTGGTCTTGCCGCGATGCTCGACTTTAGCCTCGATCAAGCCCAGACAGGCCATGCCGGGCGGCAGGACCGGTTCGCTGCTGGCCGATTTGGGCCCGCGCAGCCAATCCAGTTCGTGACAGACCCAGGCCCGCCGGGTCTCGATCCGGCCGTGATCGGCGTCGGTGGTCGTGGCACTCGCCAGCCCGGCGCACAGTTCCGGGTCGGTGAAGTACTCCTCGACCATGGCGAGCAGGGCGGGATGGTTGCCCTTCAGCCGCAGCAGGTAGTCGCCGCCGCGCTCCCGGATGAGGCGGGCGGTCTCCTCCTGACAATGGATGGCGTCGGCGGTGACCAGATGGCCCTGGAGGTCCAGGCACTCCAGCAGGGCACGGGCGGCCAGGATCTCGCTGTCGCCCTCGGCCACTCGGTAGCTGTGCTGGCCCACCACCAGCCGTGTCGCCGAGGCGAACGCCGTCACCACAGCCAGCGGGTTGGACCGGGCCGCGTCATCGAAGGAGCGGCGCAGCGTCTTGCCGTCGATGGCGATCACCCCAGCCCCGGCCGTTCCAAGCCCCTCCAGGAAACGGCCAAAGCAGGCGGCAAAGGCCACCGGGTCCAACAGCCGGAAGATGCGCGAGAAGGTGTCGTGGCTCGGCACCCCGTTCTCCAGACGCAAAAACGACCGAAACAGCCCCTCGCGATCCACCGCGAAGTCGGCAAAGTCGGCACAGCTCTCCGCCCCGCACACCGTTGCCGTCAGCGCGATCGTCAGGATCTCCAGCAGGTCGTGCCGCTTGGCGTTGCCCGTGCGTGGGTCCGGCAACGCATCGAACGCTTTCTCAAACCACGATTGCATCGGGGGCTCCAAAATCGGCGATAAAGCCCCTTACAGAATCCTTTTCTCTCACACACGCTACTCAATTTTTCCAAATGCGATTCCCCTGGCGGCAAGGCAGGGCTTCCCGGATGGTCCCTCCCGGATGGTCCTTGGTCGGCCCTGGGTTGCTGCCATGCCGATGGTTGGCCGGCGTGGCGCCGTGCTATCCACGGGACTTCGTCAGACCGACCAGAAAACCGTGGGGCTTTCCATGCCGTTTCCTTTCCAGGCGCTCGTCTTCGATCTCGATGGAACGCTGATCGACAGCGCGCCCGACATGACCCGCGTGCTGAACCGCACCCTGGCCGAATTCGGCCGGCCCGCCCTGACCGAGGCGCAGGTGCGGACCATGGTCGGCGACGGGTCGGCGATGCTGGTGCGCCAGGCCTTCGCCGCCACCGGCGCGCCGTTGGACGACGAGGCGATACAGCCCGTGCTGCATCATTATCTCGACAGCTATTATGACGATTCCGAGCCGCCGGTGCTCTACGCCGATGTGGCGGAGACGCTGGCCGCGCTGGCGGATCGCGGGGTGCGGCTGGGGCTGTGCACCAACAAGCCGGAGCGGATCACCCGCAAGCTGCTCGGCATCCTCGGGCTGGAGCGGCTGTTCGGCGCCGTGGCCGGCGGCGACACGCTGCCGGTGAAGAAGCCGGACGGCCGCCATCTGACCTGGGTGCTGGACCAGCTGGGCGCCCCCGCCGCGCCGATGCGGGCGGCGATGATCGGCGACAACGGCAACGACGTGAAGGCGGCGCGGTCGGCCGGCGTTCCGGTGGTGGCGATGAGCTATGGCTATCCCCGCATGCCGGTGGAGGAGTTGGGCGCCGACCTCATCCTGGACCGCTTCGCCGATCTTCCGGACGGGCTGCGGCGGCTGGCGGCCGGCGGCTGAACAGGGGCCGCCGGGATAGCGGGCGCCGGCGGTCGCATACGCCGGTACTATCCTTTTGACCAGCGGACGCTATCCCTCGGGACCCGCGTGCCGGCGGGTTAAAACCCCTAAGCTTCTGGGGTCGATCGGGTGTTGCCGGGCGACGAAGACGCCGGTCCGGGGAGGACGCGCCATGATGCGGGATTTGGCTCCGATGGTTGGTTTTCCGGCCTTCATCGCCATCATTCTGCTGCTGACGCTGGCCGTGGCCGACCGGCACCACCGACAATCAAGAACCTGCCGGGTGAGGATCGGGCGGCGGCGCGCCCTGCCGCAGCCCCTCCAGCATCACGGCGGTCCCCGATGGGAAGGAACTCCACCATGGATTCCAGCATGGCTCGGGTCGTTCATATGGGCAAACTTGGCGGCCATGCGGCGCTTCTGGGGGGCGCGCTGCTGGAACTCGAGGGCCGGATCCTCTGGTCCTCGGCCTCGGGATTGACCGAGGCGCTGGTGCGCGCCGGCATCGCGTCGTCCAGCCTGATCATCGACACCCGGTCTCCCGCCGGGGCGGGGTTCGGTGGTGTCGTTGGCGGTACGGTCAGGGAGCCTGCGGCGCGGTTCCGGTCCGACGCTCGGCCGCTGGCGGCGTGATCCCCGTCAGGTGAACCACCACGCTGCCGAGATCGCTGTCGGTTTCCAGCCGCACCGGCAAAGGCGGATAGCCGGTGGCGACCGGCGCCAGCCACAGCTCGACCGGCGGTCGATCCGCCGGATTGCCGCGCTGCATGAAGCGGCCGGACGATGAGCGGGCATAGCCGGCCACCGGCTTGTAGGTCACCCGGCATTGCTGGGCTATTCCCGAGAAGATCGAGTTGCGCGACGGGTTGACGATCCGCGGCCCGACATCGGCGAACACCATGTCATAGCGGCGGCGGCCATCGAACACCGGCAGCGACTGGGTGCAGCTCTGGCGGGTCCCGACCGTGAACAGCAGGTCGAGCACCGCCGTCAGCGGGTCCAGCGTGTCGCGTTGCAGGGCCGGAGGTACCGGCTCGCGGTCGTCGGCTTCGGGCGGTGGCGTGACGGTGGCGGTGACGTCGCCTTGCGTCCCGTAGGTCAGGGTGACGTTGCGCGGCTCGCCGCGCAGCTGGCTGGTCTGGCTATGGCTGGTCGGCCGCAGATCACCACCCTGAATATGGCCGTCGCTCTGGGAGTCCGTGCGCCAGTCGAACAGCCGGCCGATGGTGCCGCCGGTCACCGCCGACACCGCGATGCGGTAGCGGTCGCCGGCGACATCCAGCGTCGCGACGACATCCAGCGCGGTCACGCCGCCGACGAAGACCCGGTAGGTCGCCCTGACCGGCTCCGCGATCGCGCTGGCCGTGGCGGTGGGAAGCAGGGGAAGGGACAGTCCGGCCGCAACCAGGGCTGTCCGGACGCGGTGGGGGAGGCGGCGGGGGCTTGGCTGGGGCACGGGTCCGGGGCTCCTGCGATCGGCGAGTTTTTTAAGATAGGGATGAATCTGATGCTTGACACCCGGCGGGTAAGGCCGTAGAAACCCGCCCACCGCAGCGGCGGGGCCGACGAAAGACGGTCGCGACGCTCCCGGAACGGTGGATCGGAATGATCCGGTGAGCCGATCCGGGGCAAGAGTTTCAGGGTTCGGGCGCGTAGCTCAGCGGGAGAGCATTCGCTTCACACGCGAAGGGTCACAGGTTCAATCCCTGTCGCGCCCACCATCACAAAAAGGCTCCAGGCAATCGCCCGGAGCCTTTTTCGTTATCCGGCCTCGCTCGTCGCCCGCATGAACCACACAAGAAACATGCAATATTCGGGGCCTGAATGATCGGGGAATCCGCGGTCGATTGACGCAGATCAGCCCTCTTCGCGCTGCGATGCGGTAGACAGGCGGGCATCCTTGTCACCCGCTTCGGAAAGCCCAACCAGATGGACGATACCCGTATCGCTTTGCTCTCCCTCGGCCTGCTGGTCGCGGTCCTCGCCGTCATCATCGGCTCCGTGATCCTCGTCCCTTCCTTCACCGCGCTGCTCGCCACGCTGCTGGCCTGGGCCAATCTGGCCTATCTGATCGGCATCACCCTCAAGCGCTGAGAGGTGCCCGCGGCGGAAACGGGGCGGCCGTCTCCGTCGCGGAAGCCGGACAGGAAGTATGGGCAACAGTCTGTCGTGCTGAAAGCTTTTCTGGACAGGAACGGTCCGGCGCGTTATCCAGCGCCCGTTTCCGCAGCGTAAGGACCGACGCCATGACGCCGCCCACCGTCCAGTTCTCCAGTATGCCGATCCACAGTCCGCTGCCGGTGCTGAGAAGCGTGGACGACCTGCGGGCCCAGGTCTCCGCCTGGCGGCGGGACGGGCTGACCGTCGCCCTGGTGCCGACCATGGGGGCGTTGCATGACGGGCATCTCGGCCTCGTCCGCCGCGCCCGCGAGCTGGCCGACCGGGTGGTCGCCAGCGTCTTCGTCAATCCGACCCAGTTCGCCCCCCACGAGGATTTCGACCGTTACCCGCGCGACGAGGCCGGCGATTCCGCCAAGCTGGCCTCGGCCGGCTGCCATGCGCTCTATGCCCCGACGGTGCGCGCCATGTATCCGGAGGGGTTCGCCACCGCCATTTCGGTCGGCGGCCCGGCGGAGGGGCTGTGCGGCAGCTTCCGGCCGCACATGTTCGGTGGCGTGGCGCTGGTGGTGACCAAGCTGTTCCTTCAGGCCCTGCCCGACGTCGCGGTGTTCGGCGAGAAGGATTACCAGCAACTGATGGTGATCCGCCGCTTCACCCGCGACCTCGACATTCCCGTCCGTGTCGAGGGGCTGCCGACGGTGCGCGAGGCCGACGGGCTGGCCATGTCGTCACGCAACGCCTATCTCAGCGCCGACGAGCGCGCCCGCGCGCCGGAACTGAACCGGGCGCTGACCGCGGCGGCGGCGGCGCTGGCCGAAGGGGCGGAGGTCGATGGCGCCTTGACCGGCATCCGCGGCCGGATCGCCGAAGCCGGGTTCGGCACCATCGATTATGTCGAGCTGCGCGACGCCGAAACGCTGGAACCGGTGACCAGTGTCGTCCGCCCCGCGCGGCTGCTGGCGGCGGCCTGGATGGGCAAGGCCCGGCTGATCGACAATGTGCCGGTGATCCCCGCACCCTGAGCATGGGCGGAATGCCGATGGCCGCCCCGTTCGGCATTTGACCGGCATTTGTTGCGTGCCTAGCATGATTGCCACGGGTATGCAGACCCCCGTTTCGGGGGCGGAAAGGCGGACTTGCGGCTTGTTCGTCGAAACCGGCAGGGGGAAACGATTTCCCTGATGCCGTTGGTTCTGACCGGCCTTCTGCTGGCGCTGGCGGCGTTGGGCGCCGGCGGCGCGGTGATCGCCAGCCGTGGCCGTTCGCCGGCGTCGCAGGCCCAGGGCCCCGACAAGAAATACGCGGCATTGCCGATGATGACCTTCACCTTGGGCGGCAGCGATGCCCGGCTGGTGGATGTCAAGGTCCTGCTGGAGATCGACCCGACGGTCGACGGCAAGGTGGCCGAGCCTTATGTTCCCCGCATCACCGACCGCCTGTCCGACCAGATGCGCCAGCTCGACCCGCAGCAGCTGACCGGCGCCGACGGCGCCAAGCTGATGAAAAGCACCATCGCCGGGGTGCTCGACCGCGAATTGCGCGGCGTGCGGGTGCGGGAGATCCTGCTGGACCGGATGGTGGTCAGATAGGAAGGGAACGGACGAAGGTCCCGGACGTCACCCTTGTCGGACGTCCGGGGGAGTGGTCCGCCTGTCGAGCGGGCTCAGTCGGCCAGGCGGGTGGTCAGGCGCGGAGCGGCGCCGGTGGCCGCGGCGACGTAACGGCCGCGCAACGGCTTCAGCACGAACAGGGCGAGGAAGGCGGCCAGCGCGTTGACGATGGCGACGCTGTAGAAGACGGTCTGCCAGCTGCCGGTCGCATCCACCATCAGATTGCCGACGGGCACCAGCAGGGCGGCGACGCCCTTGGCGGTGTAGAGCAGGCCGGCGTTGGTGGCGGCGAAGCGCGAGCCGAAGGTGTCGCCGCAGCAGGCCGGGAACAGGCTGAAGATCTCGCCCCAGGCGAAGAACACCAGACCGGTGAGGATGACGAAGGCCACCGGATCGGCGCCATAGGCGCTCAGCGCCATCACGCCCACCGCCTCGATGGTGAAGGCGATGAACATCGTGTTCTCGCGGCCGATATGGTCGGACACCCAGCCGAAGAAGGGACGGGTGATGCCGTTCATCACCCGGTCGATCGACAGGGCGAAGGTCAGGGCCGGCAGCGTCAGCCCCAGGATGCTGACCGGGGTATCGATCAGCTTCATGTCGGTGGCGATGGGGCCGAGCTGCGCCGTCACCATCAGGCCGCCGGCGGCGACGATGGTGAACATGCCGTACATCAGCCAGAAGACCGGCGTGCGCAGCATCTCCTGCGGGGTGTAGTGGCGGCGCTGCGGGGCGCTGGCGCCGCGTGTCTGGCCATATCCCAGCTTGGGCGGGTCGGCCAGGAACCAGGCCAGCACCAGGATGACCAGCCCCTGGCCCAGGCCGAAGGTCATGAAGGTGGTCTCGAAGCCGGAGGTCTCGATCATGGTGGCGATCGGCACCACCGTCAGGGCGGAACCGGCGCCGAAGCCGGCGGCGGTCAGGCCGGCGGCCAGGCCGCGGCGGTCGGGGAACCATTTCAGCGCGTTGCCGACGCAGGTGCCATAGACGCCGCCGGCGCCGATGCCGCCGATCACCGCGGCGAGATAAAGGAGGGTCAGCGAATCCGCCACCGCGTTCAACGCCCAGGACAGGGCGCACAGCGCGCCGCCCACCAGCACGACGATGCGCGGCCCGAACTTGTCGACGAACCAGCCCTCCACCGGCACCAGCCAGGTTTCGGTGACGATGAAGATGGTAAAGGCCACCTGGATCGCGGTGCGGCCCCAGCCATGCTTGTCGTCGATCGGTTCGACGAACAGGGTCCAGCCATATTGCAGATTGGCGATCATCGACATGCAGACGATGCCGATGGCGAGCTGCATCCAACGTCCCCCCCAGGGTGCGACCTGGGCCGTGTTGCCGTGCGTGTCACGCACCATGTTTTTTCCTCCCCGATTGCCACCGACATGGTCCGCCCGGACGTCCGGACCGATTGTTTGCGTGCGGTCCTTATGCTTTTGCTTCTGGCGTCCGGTCCGGAAAAACCGTGGGATGGCGGCTCCTGCCACCAACTTGGGGTTGCTGGCATGCCAAATGCCCCATGCCGGTCTTCACGATCATCAGTTTGACGGACTGTGTCAATACGAACTATCGGCGTCACGTCGATACGCATGCGGAATGTCCAGCGGGATCCCCATGATTTCCGCATGTTGGAAAAATGTGGGGTGGACCGCTGGCTGGAGAGCGTTGATTTTGCAATGTCGAACGGGCTGAACCGGAGATCGTGGCCAATGCCAGTGCCTTACCCGCCGCTGCTGGTCATCACCGACCGGCGGCAGGCCGACCAGCCGCTGCCCGAGTTGGTGGAACGCTTGTTTCTGGCTGGCGTGCGCTGGCTGTCGCTGCGCGACAAGGACTTGCCGGATGCGGAGCGGGTGGAGTTGGCACGCGCATTGATGGTGCTTGCCCGGCTCTGGGGCGCGTGCGTCACCCTGCATGGCGATCCCGCTCTGGCGGTGGCGGCGGGAGCCGACGGCGTGCATCTGACCTCCGGCGGTGATCCGGCGGCGGCGCGTGCGCTGCTGGGGGCGGGGGCATTGATCGGCCTGTCGCTTCACGACTCGGACGGGCCGGCGGCGCTGGAGCGGGTGGCCGGACAGGCCGATTACGTGACCCTTTCGCCGGTTTTCCCGTCGGGCAGCAAGCCCGGCTATGGCCCGTGCCTGGGCGAAGCGGGTTTGCGGCGCTGGACGGGGACGGGCGTGCCGGTGATCGGGCTGGGCGGCATCGACAATGCCGAGTCCGTCGTCGCCTGTCGGGCCGCCGGGGCGGCGGGGGTGGCGGTGATGGGGCTGGCGATGCGCGACGTGCCGGCGCTGGCGCCGCTGCTGGGTGCCCTGGGAGCGGAGTGATGGCCGAAGCGGAGCGACGCCCGAACGGCGGCGTCAGGCGCGCATCATGCCGGCCGGCCTGGACATTTCACCGCCTTGCATGCATCTGGTATGTAGGATACGAAAACGCCGCAGGTCCCAGGCCGGGATCCGACCGGGTGCGCCCCCCAACATCCGGCGAGACAAGAGGACATCGACTCCATGACCGTTCCCGCTCTCAACGTCCAGCCCCTCGACACCGGAACCACCTTCCGCAGTCAGGTCTATCATGCGCTGAAGCAGGCGATCACGGAGATGGACATCTATGACCATGACCGCGAGATCCGGCTGGACGAACGGCAGCTCAGCGACAAGCTCGGCGTCAGCCGCACCCCGATCCGCGAGGCGCTGACCCTGCTGGAGCAGGAGGGCTTCATCCGCCTGCAACCGCGCCGCGGCATCTTCGTCATCCGCAAGACCAAGACCGAGATCGTCGAGATGATCCAGGTCTGGGCCGCCCTGGAAAGCATGGCCGCCCGCATGGCCGCCGAGCATGCCCCGGCCGAGGAGATCCACAAGCTGTGGGACCTGTTCGGCAATTTCGAGCAGCGCAGCCCGAAGGACCATGTCAGCGAATATTCCGACGCCAACATCGCCTTCCACAAGAGCATCATTCAGTTGAGCGGGTCGAAGCTGATCCAGGATGTCACCGACAACCTGTTCATCCACATGCGGGCGATCCGCAAGCTGACCATCGGCCAGGAGGACCGGGCCGAACGCTCCATCCATGACCACCGCGCCATCATCAAGGCGCTGGAGGCGCGTGACGCCAACCTCGCCGAGCGGCTGGTGCGCGAGCACACGATGGGGCTGGCCGCCCATGTGGAGAAGCATTGCGATTTCCTGGAGTGAGCGGGGCGACGACACCACGGCAGGCCTGAGCGCCGCCCCGCCCGGACCGAGGCCGACGCCTCAGGCGGTCGCCGTTTCCCTAACGGTTTCCAGCTTCGGCACGTCGTCGCCGTCGATGGTCACCACCCGCAGGGCGTTGGTCTTGCCCGGCGTTCCGAACGGCACGCCGGCGGTGACCACCAGCGTCTCGCCCGACCGGCCGATGCCGGCATCGGCGGCTGCGGCCAGGGCCCGTCCGACCATCTCGGCGAAATTCGCCACATCGTCGGTCAGCACGGCATGGACGCCCCAGGCCAGCGACAGCCGCCGCGCCGTCGCGTCGTTGGCGCTGAGCCCGAGGATCGGCACGCCCGGCCGCTCGCGCGAGGCGCGCAGCGTGGTCGAGCCGGTGGTGGTGTAGGTGACGATGGCGGCGGCGCTGATGGTCTCGGCCACCTGGCGGGCGGCGGCGGTCAGCGCGTCGGGGGCGGTGGCCTCCGGGCTCGGGTGGTCGGCGTCCATGATGCGGCGGTAGAGCGGGTCGCGCTCGACCCGGCGGACGATGCGGTCCATCATCGCCACCGCCTCCACCGGATAGCGGCCCGACGCGGATTCGGCGCTCAGCATTACCGCGTCGGCCCCGTCATAGACGGCGTTGGCGACGTCGGACGCCTCGGCGCGGGTCGGGGTCGGTTCCGACACCATCGATTCCAGCATCTGGGTGGCGACGATCACCGGCTTGCCCATGGCGCGGCTCAGCCGGATCATCTTCTTTTGCAGACCCGGCACATCCTCCGGCGGCAGCTCGACGCCCAGATCGCCGCGCGCCACCATCACCGCGTCGGACAGCTCGATGATCCGGTCGAGCGTCGGCAGCGCCGCCGGCTTCTCGATCTTGGTCATCACATGCGCCCGGTCGCCGATCAGCTCGCGCGCTTCCAGGATGTCCTCCGGCCGCTGGACGAAGCTGAGGCCGATCCAGTCCACCCCCAGCTCCAGTCCGAAGGCGAGGTCGCTGCGGTCCTTCTCCGACAGCGCGCTGAGCGCCAGCGCCGCGCCGGGAACATTCACGCCCTTGCGGTCGGACAGGGTGCCGCCGGCCACCACCTCCGTCTCGGCGAAATCGGCGCCGCAGTCGAGAACGCGCAGCCGGATGCGCCCGTCGTTCAGCAGCAGGTCCAGGCCGGCTTCCAGGCTGGCGAACACCTCCGGGTGGGGCAGGCAGACGCGGTTGCCGTCACCGGGCCGGCGGTCGAGGTCGAGGCGGAAGCGGTCGCCGATGGCGAGGGTCACCGGCCCGGCCTCGAAGGTCCCGACCCGCAGCTTCGGCCCCTGAAGGTCGAGCAGGACGCCGATCGGCCGGCCCAGCGCCCGCTCGGCGGCGCGGATGCGGGCGTAGCGCTCCGCATGCTCGGCCTGGGTGCCGTGGCTGGCGTTCAGGCGGAAGACATTCACGCCGGCCCGGGCCAGGGCCGTGATCTGGCTTTCCGACGAGCTGGCGGGACCCAGCGTGGCGACGATCTTTGTGCTGCGGTGAAACGGCATGACGACAGCCTTCCTCCGCCCGGCCCTTTGCGAAAAAGGGGCGGGACTGGCGCGTGATGGTGGGCGGGTTCGGTGTTGGCGGGATGCTGGAAGTCTTGAGCCGGACGGTCAAACGGCGCCCGGTCCTTATTCCGCATCGTGAGAGTGGTTCGTCCCGCCGCGCATGGACAGCGGGAGGCGCCGTCGGCGACACTGGGCCCATGCCCGAGACGCCCCCTCCAAGCCCCGTTCCGCCCCTGCCGGCCGCCACGCTGATCCTGCTGCGCGACGGGCCGCAGGGGTTGGAACTGCTGGTGATGGAGCGCCATGCCGGCTTGCGCTTCGCCCCCGGCGCCACGGTCTTCCCCGGTGGGCGGCTGGAGGCGGCGGATCATGGGTCTCCGTGGCGCGGCCTCTGGCCCGATGGGGAGGCCCCGGACGATCTCGCGCACCGGGTCGCCGCCTTGCGGGAATGCGTGGAGGAGTGCGGCCTGCTGCCGTCCCGCGATCGGCCGCCGCCATCGGCCCTGGCGGAGTGCCGCCGGGCGCTGGCGGCGGGGGAAGGGTTCGTCGCGGTGCTGACCCGGCTCGGAATCGAGCCCGCCCTCGATCGCTTGACGGTGCTGGCGCGCTGGGTGACGCCGGAGGGGCTGCCGCGCCGCTTCGATACCCTGTTCTTCCTGGCTCCCGCGCCGGCGGGGCAGCGGCCGCTCTGCGATGGCGGCGAGGCGGTCGAGGTGCTGTGGGCGACCCCGCGCCGCCTGCTGGCGGAGGAGCGGGCCGGACGGCGGCGGCTGGTCTTCGCGACGCGGATGACGCTGTTGCGGTTGGCGGAATGCGCCGACATGGCGGCGGCGCTGGCCTGCGCCCCATCCCTCGGCAGGGGATTGCCGCCGCCGATTCTGCCGCGTCTGGTGGAAACCGCGGCCGGACCGGTGTTCCGGATTCCAAGGGGCTGCGGCTTTTTGCCGCTGGAGACCGCTGCTGAAGATGTTAGGCTTGGGTAAGAATACGAAAGATTTACCGGGTTTCCGCGATGTGAAAATTGCTCTATGGTCCTATTGTGCGACACGGAATGCGCAATCAAGCTTCACGCTGACGATCTGGACCGGATGCCGGTCCGCCGTGCGGAGCGGGAGGGGCGCTATGGATGTCGGGTTCATCAGGGGGGGAAAGATGGCCGATGCGATCGAAGACCCGCGATGGGCCAACCACCCCGTGCAATCGAATCCCTATTGGCCGAACCTGTGTTGAGTCCGTCATGATCAGCGCCGCCATTGCCGAGACCGCCCCGCCGCGCCGTCCCGCCGCCGTCTTCTCCGCCCCCGTCCAGGCGGTCGGACCGGACATGATCGTTCCCTTCGGGGCCGGGCTGGTCCATGGCCGGGCCGATGTCGGGCGGCTGGGCAACAAGGGCGCGCGTCTGGTCGAGATGGCCGCCCTCGGCATCCCGGTGCCGCCGGGATTCGTCATCGCCGCCGATGCCGGGCGCGGGCTCGAGGCGGGGGAGGGGCTGCCGGCTGCTCTGCGGACGCGCATCGACGAGGCGGTTCGGGCGCTGGAGCGGCGGGCGGATGCGCGGTTCGGCGATTGTGACCGGCCGCTGCTGCTGTCGGTCCGTTCGGGGGCGGCGGTGTCGATGCCGGGCATGATGGACAGCATCCTCAATCTCGGCCTCAACGACCGGACCGTCGCGGGATTGGCGTCGTCCTCGGGCGACGCGCGCTTCGCCTATGACTGCTACCGCCGGCTGGTGCAGTGCTTCGGCAGCGTGGTGATGGGCGTGCCCGGCCACCGATTCGAGGCGTTGCTGGACGAGCATAAGCAGGAGTTGGGCATCCAGCGCGACGGCGAGCTGACGGCGGACGATTGGCGCGTCCTGCTGCCGAAGTTCCTGCGGCTGGTGGAGACGCGCTGTGGCCTTCCCTTTCCGCAGGACCCGGCGGAACAGCTGCGTTTGGCGGTGGCGGCGGTCTTCCGCTCCTGGATGAACCCGCGGGCCGTCGCTTTCCGTGCCCTGCACGATGTTCCGGAGGATTTGGGGACGGCGGTGACGGTTCAGGCGATGGTGTTCGGCAACCGCGGTCCGGAGTCCGGCACCGGCGTGCTGTTCACCCGCGATCCCTCCACCGGCTCTCCCGGCCTGTGCGGCGAGTTCCTGGCCGACGCCCAGGGCGAGGATGTGGTGTCCGGCACCTGCGACCCCGACCCGCTGAGCGCCGCCCAGCCCAATCCCGACCGATCGATGGAGCGGCGCCTGCCGGCGGTCTATGCCGAGCTGCGCGCGGTGTCCACCCGGTTGGAGCGTGCCTTCGCCGACATGCAGGACATCGAATTCACCGTCGAGGGTGGCCGTCTGTTCATCCTGCAATCGCGCAGCGGCAAGCGGTCCACCGAAGCGGCGGTCCGTATCGCCGTCGACATGGCGGAGGAGGGGCTGATCAGCCGTGACGAGGCGGTGCGCCGCGTCGATCCCCAGCTTTTGGAGGAGCTGCTGCGCCCGGTCCTGGCGCCGGAGGCCCTGTCCGCCGCCATCGCCGCCGGACTTCCCGCTTCGCCGGGCGCGGTGACCGGCCGTGCCGCCTTCACCACCGAGGACGCGGTCCGGCTGTCCGGCACCGGCGCGCCGGTGATCCTGTGCCGGCCGGAAACCTCGCCGGAGGATATTCACGGCATGCAGGCCGCCGCCGGCATCGTCACCGCGCGCGGCGGCTTCACCAGCCACGCCGCCACCGTCGCCCGTGGCCTGGGCCGCGCCTGCATCTGCGGCGCCCGCGACCTGCGCATCGACGCGGAGGCGGGAATGATGCGGATTGGCGACGTGACGGTCCGCACCGGCGATCTGCTGACCATCGACGGCGGCCTCGGCGTCCTGCTGTTGGGAGCGGCGCCCCTTCGACAGCAGGAGCCCGACGGTGCCACCGCGCGGCTGCTGGAATGGGCGGGCGTATGTCGGGTGGGCGGATAGACCCCCAACCCGATCAGGCCCGCATCAACGCCGTGAGATGCGCGGCGCAGCCCTCCGCCAGACCGGTCGCGTCATAGCCGCCCTCCAGCGCCGACACCACCCGGCCGCCGCACAGCCGGTCGGCAAGCTCGACCAGCTTGCGGGTGACCCATTCGAAATCCTCGGCGGTGAGGCCGAGCTGGGCCAGCGGATCGCGCTTGTGGGCGTCGAAGCCGGCGGAGATCAGCAGCAGTTCCGGCTGGAACGCCTCCAAAGCCGGCAGGATGACGCGCTCCACCGCCTGGCGGAACTCGACGGAGCCGCTGTAGGGCTCCAGCGGCAGGTTCAGGATGTTGCCGTCCACCCCGCGCTCCCAGGAATTGCCGGTGCCGGGATAGAGTGGCGACTGGTGGGTGGAGGCGAAGAACAGGTCGGGATCGTCGGCGAACATCGCCTGGGTGCCGTTGCCGTGATGCACGTCGAAATCGACCACGGCGACGCGGGTCAGCCCATGGACCTTGCGGGCATGTTCCGCCCCGACGGCGATGTTGTTGAAGACGCAGAAGCCCATGGCGCGGGCCGGTTCGGCATGATGACCGCAGGGGCGCACCGCGCAGAAGGCGTTGGCGGCCTCGCCGCCCAGCACCGCGTCCACCGCGGCGCAGACCGACCCGGCCGCCCGCAGGATCGCCCCGCGTGATCCCGGCGACAGCAGCGTATCGCCGCCGTCCAGCCGCTGATAGCCGTCGGTCGGCACCGCGGCGAGCACGGCCTCGACATAGCTGCGCTCATGCACGCGCGACAACTGCTCGACATCGGCCTCCGGGGCGGAGCGGCGCTCCAGCCCGCGGAACTCCGGCCGGTCGAGCACCTGCCATACCACGGCCAGACGTTCGGGTGCTTCCGGATGGCCGGGGCCGGTGTCGTGCGCGAAGCAGTCGTGATGGGTGAAGATCAGGGTGGTCACGGGCGGCCTCTCCCATGGCGAAGCCGCCGCGGCACGGGATGTGCCGGCGGCGGCGCGGTGGGGTGGGAAACGGTAAGGTGGGAGGTCAGTGGGCGTAGGCGGCGGTGGCCGGTGGTTCCGCCGTCGTGGCGACGGTGCCGTCAAGCTCCTGCAACTGCAACCGGGTGAAGTCGCGGGCGCTGACGACGCCGACCAGATGGCCGTCCTCCAGCACCGGAAGATGGCGGATATGGTGCTTGTCCATCAGATGCAGCGCCTCCCGGACGCTGTCGGAGGGCGCGCAGGTCACCGGCTGGCGGGTCATCAGTTGTGACACCGGCATGGCCAGCAGCGGGGCGCCGCGTTCCAGCAGGGCGTGGACGATGTCGCGCTCCGACAGGACGCCGGCCAGGGTGTTGCCTTCGGTGCGGCAGACATCCTTCACGATCAGGGCGCTGATGTTCTCCGCCTTCATCAGGCGGATGGCATCGGCGACCGTGGCGCTGGTCCGCACGGCGACGACGCGGGCTTCCTTGGTGCGCAGGATATGTTCGACCTTCATGGCGTGGCTCCTGATCGGCTGCGGCTGGCGGTAGAACCGTCGGTTGGGCGGCAAGGCGCCCGGCCGGGCGTCGTGCTGCGAATATGGTATGCCAAATACAGTACGCCAATCAAACAATTTCCGCGGCGACCCATTGAATCATGGAGCACCATCGATCCTTGTATTGTTGGATTCCTAATACAAAGGCACAAGAGCCGGAATGTCGGAGATGCTGTATGTTTTGGACGCATACAAAATCACGGAGGCATGCGGCATGCGCATGACCGGCATCGTGTACCTTGTATACCAAAAAACTTGCAGCTTTTGCTGCGGCGCGGCATAACAGGATTGTCACGCCGAAGCCGACCAAACAAAAAAAGCACCCCACCGAGACACTGGAGCGATGAACATGTTGGAAATTCTGGTTCTGGCGCTTGTGCTGTCCGTCTTCGGCGGCACGGTCCATTACATCCTGGCGATGCAGGTCGCCAATGCCGGCAAGTCGCAGCGCGATTTCTCCTCCGCGCCCCTTCGCCTCGCCAACCCGACCGACGCCGACCTGAAGGAACAGGAAGACGAACTGCCGCCGGGTCCCGCCTGGGCGAGCTTCCCACGCGCCTTCTGATCCGCGCGCCCATACGTCAGCGTTTCAGAGAAAGACGGCCTGTTCAGGCCGTCTTTTCGTTTCGGCTCCCGGCTTCGCCCGGTGGTGAGCGACAGAATCAGGTGAGCGGCAGGACCAGCTGGAAGCTTTTGATGGTCATCCGCTTGCGGTGATAGAAGCGGTGGGCCTCGCCGCGCTGGATGCCGGAGATGATCTCCATCTGGGCGCAGCCGCGTTCGCGCGCCTCGCCCGCCAGCCAGTCGAACAGCTTGTCGCCCAACCCGTAGGAGCGCTTGGCCGAGCTGGTGACCAGATCCTCCACATACATGTAACGGCCGCGCGACAGCGTCTCGTGGACGCGGAAGCCGCCGCAGCCGGCGATCTCGCCATCGATCCGCAGAAGGGCGAGGTTGTAGCCGTCGTCCATCTGGCGGCGGATCTGCGCGCGATAGGCCTCGGGATCGGTCATGTGGGTCCGCAACTCCTTCATGACCGGGTAGCTGGCGGCGATGTCGGCATCGTCACGCGCCACGGCGATCTCGATGTTCTGCTGCTGCTCCATGGCGGTCGACTCCTTATCTATATGGATCCTGCCCGGACGGGCATGGGCGGCGGTGTGCCGCCGCAACTGGCATACCATATGCCAACGCCTTCCCTTCGCCAAAGCTGGCTTATCCCGCTTTCCGCGTACCGGAAAATCACCGGGTCCATGTGGCGTGCCGCGTCGTGAGGAATGCAGCCTAGGGAAACAGTTCGCTCATCCCACTAATCGCTTGCCAGGAGCTCGGCATCTGGTATACCATATTGATAATTCCAGACCGGCCAGGACCGCACCGGTCTGGCAGGGGGCGTGAACCCGTCCCCGAATGGTGGAGCGCCCCGAGGCCGCATCCTCGCCGCGCCGCCACCCCCAGCGAACAAGCGCATCGACCTTTTCAAGCATTCCAGAAGACGAACCAAGAGAACGTCCAGAAATCGCCCAGGCATCAAAACAGAAGCAACGCCCAAATCGGCAGAGAACCGCTTCCTAGGAGGAGATAGAAGATGCAGCATACGAATTCGGAGGCGCAGGGAGCACCGCTCGGCGGCCGCTGGATGCAGTTGGTCATCGGCGTGATCTGCATGTCGATGATCGCCAACCTGCAATATGGCTGGACGCTGTTCGTCAACCCCATCGATGAGAAGTATCATTGGGGTCGTGCCGCCATTCAGATCGCCTTCACCATTTTCGTCGTGACCGAAACCTGGCTGGTGCCGGTCGAAGGCTGGTTCGTCGACAAGTTCGGTCCCCGCATCGTCGTTCTGATCGGCGGCGTGCTGTGCGCGCTGGCCTGGGTCATCAACTCGTTCGCCGACTCGCTGGCGCTGCTCTATCTGGGTGCCGCCATCGGCGGTATCGGCGCCGGCGGCGTGTACGGCACCTGCGTCGGCAACGCGCTGAAATGGTTCCCCGACCGTCGTGGTCTGGCCGCCGGCCTGACCGCCGCCGGCTTCGGCGCCGGTTCCGCCCTGACGGTGGTGCCGATCGCCAACATGATCCAGGCGTCGGGCTTCGAGCAGACCTTCCTGGTCTTCGGTCTCGGCCAGGGCCTGGTCGTCTTCGCGCTGGCCTGGTTCCTGAAGGAAGCCGACCCGGCCCTGCTGCCGAAGAACAAGGCCAACATCTCCCAGAGCCGCCGCAACTACACCCCGCAGGAGACGCTGAAGTCGCCGGTCTTCTGGGTGATGTATCTGATGTTCGTCATGGTCGCCGCCGGCGGTCTGATGGCCACCGCCCAGCTCGGCCCGATCGCCAAGGACTTCCACCTCGAAGGCTCGCCCGTCAGCATCATGGGCCTGACCCTGCCGGCGCTGACCTTCGCGCTTACCATCGACCGCGTGCTGAATGGCGTGACCCGTCCCTTCTTCGGCTGGGTGTCTGATCATATCGGCCGCGAGAACACGATGTTCGTCGCCTTCGCCATCGAGGCGGTCGGCATCCTGGCGCTGAACCAGTGGGGCCATAATCCCGTCGCCTTCGTCATCCTGACCGGCTTGGTGTTCTTTGCCTGGGGTGAAATCTACAGCCTGTTCCCGTCCTGCTGCGCCGACAGTTTCGGGTCGAAGTTCGCCACCACCAACGCCGGCTTGCTCTACACCGCCAAGGGCACCGCGTCCTTGGTCGTTCCCTTCGCCAATGTGATCGTGAGCTCCACCGGCAGCTGGCAGGCGGTGTTCTTCTTCGCCGCCGCCGTCAACGCCATCGCCGCCTTCATGGCCCTGTTCGTCCTGAAGCCGATGCGCGCCCGTCAGATCGCCGAGGACACCCGCCAGCCGATCGGCAAGCTGGTGACCGAAGGCGCCGACTGAAGGGAAGGGGCTCTGGAGAACCGGGGATTTCCCGCCGACCGGGGGGCCGGCGGGGAACTCGGATGAGGGTGCCAAACAGCGGCGGTTTTCCTATCGCCGAATGACGCCACAAACCGGCATCGGGACCACCGCATTGGTCCCGGTGTCGGTTTGTCGCGTTTTGGGGAGCGTGATCGTGATTGGCGCCATGGCCTGTCCCGCTCGTCCAATTCGTCCCGGCAGAGAACGCGTCGGAGACTGATATTCTGTATACAGAATACGGCTGAGGCCGTCAACAGGGATCGAAAGGGGTGGGTCGATCATGGTGGACATCCGCTGTCCGGATGGCGGCCATTCTTGCGATGGGGCTTGAGCGATTAAGGCCGAAGCCGGCTCCGCAATCTCTTCGGTGCCCCCACATTCCGCATTGACATACGGTATGTGGTATACCAAACTCCAGACACAGTTTGCGCAACAGACTGTTGGATGCCGCTGCAAAGCAACCGGTCAGCCGATGGATGCGGCCGGTGTGGGCAGGCTGGCGTCGTCCAGCCCCACAGCATTCAAAAAGTGAAATCGGGGGAGAGGGGAATCCGGCATGAAGATCTGCATTTACGGATCCGGGGCCATCGGCGGCTATCTCGGCGTGCGCCTGCACCAGGCGGGCGCCGAGGTCAGCTTGGTGGCGCGTGGTGCGCATCTGGCGGCGATGCGCGAGAACGGCGTCACCTTGCTGATGGGGGAGGAGAAGACCGTCGTCCACCCCCGCTGCACCGACAACCCGGCCGAGCTCGGTCCGCAAGACTATGTCATCATCGCGCTGAAGGCCCACTCCGTCCCCGGTGTCGTGCCCGCGATGCAACCGCTGCTGGGGGACGACACCGCCGTCGTCACCGCCGTCAACGGCATCCCCTATTGGTATTTCCACGGCACCGGCGGTGCCTTCGACGGCCGTACGCTGGAGACGGTCGACCCCGGTGCTGTGCAATGGAACGGGCTGGGGCCGCAGCGCGCCATCGGCTGTGTCGTCTATCCGGCGACCGAGGTGGTGGAGCCCGGCGTCATCCAGCATGTCTATGGCGACAAATTCTCGCTCGGCGAACCGGACGGCTCCAAGTCGGACCGCGTCGTCGCCCTGTCCAAGGCGATGGAGGCCGGCGGCCTGCGCGCTCCGGTGCTCGACCGCATCCGCGACGAGATCTGGCTGAAGCTGTGGGGCAACCTGTGCTTCAACCCGATCAGCGCGCTGACCCATGGCACGCTGGAGGTGATCTGTGGCGATGCCGAAACCCGCGCCGTCGCCAAGGCGATGATGCTGGAGGCCAAGGAGATCGGTGACCGGCTGGGTGTCCATTTCCGCGTCGATGTCGAACGCCGCATCAACGGCGCCGCCGCCGTTGGGGCGCACAAGACCTCGATGCTCCAGGATCTGGAGCGCGGCCGGCCGATGGAGATCGATCCGCTGCTGTCGGTGGTGCAGGAGATGGGCCGCATGGTCGGCGCGCCGACGCCGACCATCGACGTGGTGCTGGCGCTGGTCAAGCAGCGGGGCGAGATCGCCGGCTGCTACAGCCGGCCGCAGCCGGCGATTCCCGCCCGCGCTCCGGAAGCGGTGGCGGCCCAGTAAAAAGGTGATCGTACAATGTCACTGAGGCGGCCGGCACCGTTCCATAAAGGTCCGGTCCGGCCGCATCGAACGGGGGGAGGAGCGTCATGAAGGTCGAAGACATTCTCCGTAAGAAGGGCACGCGCATCGGCATGGTGCGCATCAATGAAACGGTGACCACCGCGCTGCGCCTGATGAAGGCGGAGAACACCGGAGCCCTGGTGGTCAAGGACGTCTGCCGGACCGAGGGAAACACGGTGGTCGGCGTGATTTCCGAACGCGACGTGGTCCGCGCGCTGGTCGACCGCGGGCCTGGCATCCTGGATCAGCCGGTATCGGCGTTGATGACGCGCGATCCCTATTGCTGCAACCCATCCGACACGGTGCGCCATGTGCTGAGCCTGATGGACCAGCATGGCATCCGCCATGTCCCGGTGCTGGAGGGATCGACCCTGGTCGGCGTCGTCAGCGTCCGCGACCTGATCCGCCGCCAGTTGGACGAGTTGCAGGCCGACGGTGCGCCGGCGGTGGCGCCCGCCGCCGAGAACTGGGACTTCCCGGTCGTCGCCAACCAGTGAGTATCGCCGGTGGGGCCGGTGCAGCTTCGCCGCCGGCCCGCCCGCCTTTGCCGTTTCGCCGCCTGCCCATCGGACTGACGGGCGGCCCCGATCCGGACGCGGGCTGACTTCCGCCTGCCGCCATGGCCGGCCTTCGAAAGCAAACGACATGAAGATCGCTATCCCCAGGGAGCGCCGCCCGGGCGAGCGCCGCGTCGCCGCGTCTCCCGAAACCATCAAGAAATTTAAAACTCTCGGATTGGACGTGGTTGTGGAGAGCGGGGCCGGTCTCGGCTCCAGCCTTCCCGACGCGGCCTATGAGGCGGCGGGGGCCGTCATCGCCGCCGACGCCGCGGCGGCACTCGCCGATGCCGACATCGTGCTGAAGGTGCAGCGGCCATTGACTGCCGCGGAAGGCGGCGCGGACGAGCTGGCGCTGATCCGCAAGGGCGCCTTGCTGTTCGCCATCCTCAACCCCTACAACAGCCGCGACCATGTGAAGGCCTATGCCGACGCCGGCGTGAACGCCTTCGCCATGGAGTTCATGCCGCGCATCACCCGCGCCCAGGTCATGGACGTGCTGTCCTCCCAGGCCAATCTCGCTGGCTACAAGGCCGTGGTCGATGCGGCCAGCGAGTATGGCCGCGCCTTCCCGATGATGATGACCGCCGCCGGCACCGTGCCGCCGGCGCGCGCCTTCATCATGGGTGTCGGCGTCGCCGGTCTCCAGGCGATCGCCACCGCCAAGCGCCTCGGCGCCATCGTCTCGGCCACCGACGTGCGCCCGGCGGTGAAGGAACAGGTGCAGTCGCTGGGCGGCAGCTTCGTCGCCGTCGAGAATGACGAGTTCAAGCAGGCGGAAACCGCCGGCGGCTACGCCAAGGAGATGTCCGACGACTACAAGCGCCAGCAGGCGGCGCTGGTGGCCGAGCATATCCGGAAGCAGGACATCGTCATCACCACGGCGCTGATCCCCGGCCGCAAGGCGCCGATCCTGGTGACGGCGGAGCATGTGGCGTCGATGAAGCCGGGCTCGGTCATCGTCGATCTGGCTGTGGAGCAGGGCGGCAACGTCGAGGGCGCCAAGCTGGACGAGGTGGTGACCACGGCCAACGGCGTGAAGATCGTCGGCCACGCCAACTACGCCAGCCGCATCGCCGAGAGCGCCTCGCTGCTCTACGCCAAGAACCTGCTGGCGCTGCTGACGTCGCTGCACGGCAAGGAAACGGGCATCGCCGTGAACTGGGACGACGAGATCGTCAAGGCCATCGCGCTGACCCGCGACGGCGCCGTCGTCCATCCCGCCTTCGCGGACGCCCGCGAAGCGCAACCCGCGTGAGGAGGCGGATCCCATGGAACACCCGGATCCCGCAAGCAACATCGCCGCATTCCGCCAGACCCTGGCCGCCCTGACCAATCAGGCCGACGCGCTGGCCGTGCAGGTGGCACAGCTGTCGCCGGTCCCGGTTGCTGAAGCGGCCAGCCATGGCAGCTTCTTCGTCACCGGCCTGACGGTGCTCGTGCTCGCCTGCTTCGTGGGCTATTACGTCGTCTGGCGCGTCACCCCGGCCCTGCATTCGCCGCTGATGGCCGTCACCAACGCGGTGTCGTCGGTGATCATCGTCGGCGCCCTGGTCGCCGCCGGCCCGGCCGGGTTCGGCTTCTCCAAGCTCCTGGGCTTCCTCGCCGTCATCCTGGCCTCCGTCAACATCTTCGGCGGCTTCCTGGTGACCCAGCGCATGCTCTCCATGTTCAAGAAGAAGGGCAAGTAAGACCATGGAAACCGTGTCGGCCCTTCTCTATCTCGTCGCCTCCATCTGCTTCATCATGGCGCTGCGCGGGCTCAGCAGCCCGGAGACCTCGCGCCAGGGCAACATCTACGGCATGGTCGGCATGACCATCGCCATCCTGACCACGCTGGCCTCTCCCATCGTCCAGTCCTATTGGATGATCGTGCTCGGCATCGCCATCGGCGGCGCCATCGGCTATGTCGTCGCCAAGAAGATCGAGATGACGGCGCTGCCCCAGCTGGTCGCCGCCTTCCACTCGCTGGTCGGTCTGGCCGCCGTCTTCGTGGCGCTCGCCGCCTTCTACTCGCCGGAGGCCTACGGCATCGGCCTGCCCGGCGCCATCGCCAAGGGCTCGCTGGTCGAGATGGCGCTGGGCACGGCGGTCGGCGCCATCACCTTCACCGGCTCCATCGTCGCCTTCGCCAAGCTCCAGGGCCTGGTCACCGGCAAGCCGCTGGTCTTCCCGATGCAGCATCCGCTCAACGCGGCGCTCGGCGTGCTGACCATCCTCCTGATCATCTGGCTGGTGCAGTCCAACTCGACCGCCGCCATGTGGCTGATCGTCCTGGTGGCGCTGGCGCTCGGCTTCCTGCTGATCCTGCCGATCGGCGGCGCCGACATGCCGGTCGTCATCTCGATGCTGAACAGCTATTCGGGCTGGGCGGCCTGCGGCATCGGCTTCACGTTGCAGAACAATCTGCTGATCATCACCGGCGCGCTGGTCGGGTCCTCGGGTGCGATCCTGTCCTACATCATGTGCAAGGGCATGAACCGCTCGATCTTCAACGTCATCCTCGGCGGCTTCGGTGGCGAGGCCGCCGCCGCCGGCGGTCCGGCCAAGGGGCCGCAGGGCTCGGTCAAGGCCGGCTCGGCCGAGGATGCCGCCTACATCATGAAGAACGCCCAGTCGGTGATCATCGTCCCCGGTTACGGCATGGCGGTGGCCCAGGCCCAGCACGCCCTGCGCGAGATGGCCGATGTGCTCAAGCATGAGGGTGTGGACGTGAAATACGCCATCCATCCGGTGGCGGGCCGCATGCCCGGTCACATGAACGTGCTGCTGGCCGAAGCCAACGTGCCTTACGACGAGGTGTTCGAACTGGAGGACATCAACCGCGACTTCGGCACGGCGGATGTGGCCTTCGTCATCGGCGCCAACGACGTGACCAACCCGGCGGCCAAGACCGATCCGGCCAGCCCGATCTATGGCATGCCGATCCTCGACGTGGAGAAGGCCAAGACGGTGTTCTTCATCAAGCGCGGCATGGCCGCCGGCTATGCCGGCGTCGAGAACGAGCTGTTCTTCCGTCCCAACACCATGATGCTCTTCGGCGACGCCAAGAAGGTCACCGAAGAGGTCGTCAAGGCGATGGAAGCGTAACGGATAGTTTCGCAGGAAAGGCGCGCCGTTCCGGTTGGGGCGGCGCGCTTTGTTTTTGGGGGCATCGTCAGCCTACGCTATCCCACCACCAGATCGTCCAGCCGGAAGCCGGCGATCTTGTAGATCTCCTCCAGCGCCCGGCCGAACTCCACCTCCGGTTCGTTCGCCACGCGCGCGCGCATCGCCGCCAGGATCTCCCGCTTGCCGCTGAAGCGCACCGCCATGATGAAGGGGAAGCCGAAGCGCGCGCGATAGGCGCGGTTCAGGTCGCGCTGCTCCCGCGCTTCCGCATCCGTCAGCTCGTTCAACCCGGCCTTGGCCTGTTCGGTCTGCGAAAAGTCGGTCAGGTTGGCGGCGCGGGTGGCGCGGTCGGCCAGATCGGGATGGGCGAGGATCAGGGCGCGCTGCCGCTCCGTCCCGGCATTGCGCACGATGTCGGTCATCGCCGCGCGCAGGGCGGCGGCATCGGCGAAGGGGCGCTTGTCCCAGGCGGCCTCCGCGACCCAGGGGCTGTCCTCGAACACCGCGCCCAGCGCCGCGACGAAGGCGGCGCGGTCCATCCGGTTCACATCGTCCAAACTGTGGGGCATCCGCGCTCTCACTTCGCGACGTAGGGATGTTCGGCGATCCAGTGGCGGGCGATGTCGAGCCGGGTCGCCACCCACACCTTGTCATGGGACCGTACATAATCGAGGAAGCGCGCCAGCGACGCGGCGCGGCCGGGGCGGCCGACCAGACGGCAATGCAGCCCGACCGACAGCATCTTCGGCGCCGTCCCCCCCTCGGCATGGAGCGTGTCGAAACTGTCCTTGAGATAGGCGAAGAACTGGTCGCCGCTGTTGAAGCCCTGGTTGGTGGCGAAGCGCATGTCGTTGGCGTCCAGCGTGTAGGGCACGATCAACTGGGGCCGGCCGTGGCTGTCGTCCCAATAGGGCAGGTCGTCGGCGTAGGAATCGGCATTGTAGACGAAGCCGCCCTCCTCGGCGACCAGCCGCCAGGTGTTGGGGCTGCACCGCCCGAGATACCAGCCGAGCGGGCGTTCACCGGTGACGCGGGTGTGGAGCTCGATGGCGCGCAGCATGTGCTCGCGCTCGACCTCGGCGGGGAGATGCTGATAGTCGATCCAGCGCCAGCCATGGGTGGCGATCTCCCAGCCGGCGTCCTTCATGGCGGCGACCACCTCGGGATTGCGCTCCAGCGCCATGGCGACGCCATAGACCGTGACCGGCAGGCCGCGCTCGGCGAACATCCGGTGCAGACGCCAGAATCCGGCGCGGGAGCCGTATTCGTAGATCGACTCCATGTTCATGTGGCGGGCGCCGGGGATCGGCTGGGCGCCGACGATCTCCGACAGGAAGGCCTCCGACGCGGCATCGCCATGGAGGACGCAATTCTCGCCGCCCTCCTCGTAATTGATGACGAACTGCACGGCGATCCGGGCGCCGCCCGGCCAGTTGGCCTGCGGCGGGGTGGCGCCATAGCCGATCATGTCGCGGGGATAAGCCGTGTCGGTCATCGTCGTCTCGCTCTTAACGCTGCGGTCGAAGCGGGACCTACGCTAAGCCATTGGTGGCGGGGGGTTCAATCGGTTGAATGGGGGTGGGGGTGAAGACAGTTTCCGGATTTTCGCGGGTGGGCGGGGGAGGGCGGTTGGGCATAAGCTGGCGGTTGCGAAATGGCGTCGGCTTCGAATGCCCCCCCAACTCCGCCCCAAACCCGAGGGAGACCGCTCAGCCATGGGCCGCCTGACCACCCACGTCCTCGACATCGCCGCCGGGCGTCCGGCGGCCGGCATGCGCATCCGATTGACCGCTCTTGATAACGGTGCCGGCACCGTCCTCGGCGAGTTCACCACCAACGCCGACGGCCGCCTCGACGCCCCGGCGCTCCAGGGCGACGACTTCAGGCCCGGCCGCTACGAGCTGCTGTTCCTGGCCGGCGACTATTTCCGCCGCATCGGCGTCATTTCCGGCGATGGCCCAGACTTCATCGATGAGGTTCCCCTGCGCTTCGGCATCAGGGACGCGTCCCAGCATTACCATGTGCCGCTGCTGGTTTCGCCCTGGGCCTATTCCACCTATCGCGGCAGCTGAGCCCTTCCCCTTTCGGCGCCGCTTTCCAGCCTGTGGAAAAGGCAACCCGTTGATTTGCCGAAGCCGTCCTCCAGGCGCTTAGCTGTCCTCACGAACAATCGCGTTTGGTGAGGAGTCGAGCGATGGCGAGAATGACGGCGGCGGAAGCGGCGGTGCGGGTGCTGGAGCGGGAGGGCATCGACGTCTGCTTCGGCGTCCCCGGCGCCGCGATCAACCCCTTCTATGCGGCGATGCAGCGGCGCGGCACGATGCGCCATGTCCTGGCCCGCCATGTCGAGGGCGCCTCGCACATGGCCGAGGGCTACACGCGGGCCGAGGCCGGCAACATCGGCGTGTGCATCGGCACCTCCGGCCCGGCCGGCACCGATATGATCACCGGCCTCTATTCGGCGATCGCGGATTCGATCCCGATCCTGTGCATCACCGGGCAGGCGCCGCGCGCCCGCCTGCACAAGGAGGATTTCCAGGCCATCAACGTGCCGGACATCGCCAAGCCGGTGACCAAATGGGCGCTGACCGTGCTGGAGCCGGCGCAGGTGCCCTATGTCTTCCAGCAGGCCTTCCACCTGATGCGCAGCGGCCGTCCCGGCCCGGTGCTGATCGACCTGCCGATCGACGTCCAGATGGCGGAGATCGAGTTCGACGACGAGACCTATGAGCCGCTGCCGGTCTACAAGCCGGCCGCCACCCGCGCCCAGGTCGAGAAGGCGCTGGCGATGTTCGCGGCGGCGGAACGTCCGCTGGTGGTCGCCGGCGGCGGCATCATCAACGCCGACGCCTCCGACAAGCTGGTGGAGTTCGCCGAACTGCTCGGCGTTCCGGTCATCCCGACGCTGATGGGCTGGGGCACCATCCCCGACGACCATCCGCTGATGGCCGGCATGGTCGGCTTGCAGACCGCCCATCGCTACGGCAACGCGACGATGCTGAAGTCCGACTTCGTGCTGGGCATCGGCAACCGCTGGGCCAACCGCCACACCGGCTCGGTCGAGGTCTACACCAAGGGCCGCAAATTCGTGCATGTCGACATCGAACCGACCCAGATCGGCCGCGTCTTCATGCCCGACCTCGGCATCGTGTCGGATGCCGGGGCGGCGCTCGACCTGTTCATCGAGGTCGCCAGGGAGTGGAAGGCGGAAGGCCGCTTCAAGGATCTCGGCGGCTGGGTCAAGGATTGCCAGGGCCGCAAGCGGTCGATGCACCGCCGCAGCGACTTCGATCAGGTGCCGATGAAGCCGCAGCGCGTCTATCAGGAGATGAACAGCGCCTTCGGCCAGGACACAACCTATGTCACCACCATCGGCCTGTCGCAGATCGCCGGCGCCCAGTTCCTGCACGTCTACAAGCCGCGCCACTGGATCAATTGCGGTCAGGCCGGTCCGCTGGGCTGGACCCTGCCGGCGGCACTCGGCGTCCGGGTGGCCGATCCGAAGCGGCGCATCGTCGCGCTGTCCGGCGATTACGACTTCCAGTTCATGATCGAGGAGCTGGCGGTCGGCGCCCAGCACAAGCTGCCCTACATCCATGTGCTGGTGAACAACGCCTATCTCGGCCTGATCCGCCAGGCGCAGCGCGCCTTCCAGATGGATTTCCAGGTGCAGCTGTCCTTCGAGAACATCAACGCGCCGGAGATCGGCGTCTATGGCGTCGACCATGTCGCGGTGGCCGAGGGGCTGGGCTGCAAGGCGATCCGCGTCACCGAGCCCGACCGCATCCAGGAGGCCTTCACCCAGGCCCAGGCCTGGATGGACCAGTATCAGGTGCCGGTCGTCGTCGAGCTGGTGCTGGAGCGGGTGACCAACATTTCCATGGGCACCGACATCGACAACGTCACCGAGTTCGAGGAGACGCTGGACCTGCCGGTGGAGGAGAGCGAGACCGTTCTGGTCTGATCATCCGCTTTTGGCCGACCAAAGCCGTCGGGACGCCCGCGCGTTCCGGCGGCTTTTCTTTTGCGACGCGGGGCTGGGAACGCCGCCCGCCTCCGGAGAAAGATCAAACCGTTGATATCCGTCATGAAAACGCAACGGTAGTATAACATCACCCTTTTATCATGAGCGCCTTGGCTTGCGGAGGGCGCGTCATGAGGTTCAAGGATTTGTCGATAGGGGCCAAGCTGCTGGCGGTCGCCGGTCCGATCGCGCTTGCCGCCTTGGCCGGGGTATCGTGGATCGGCTCCAGCGCCATGGTGACGGAGGCGGAGGAAAGCGCCACGGGTCGGATGACGGCGCTGGCCGAAGGCATCGCGCAGCGCGCGGGCGCGCGGATCGGCGCGCCGGTCGCCGCCGCCCAGGGCGCCGCGTCGGCCGTCCAGGGGCTGCTGGACACCGGCCATACCGACCGCGACCTGCTCGGGGATCTGGCGAAAGGGGCGCTCCGCGCCCGCAAGGATGTGGTCGGCATGGCGCTGGCCTTCGAGCCGAACGGGCTGGAGGGGCGCGACGCCGCGTTCAAGGACCATCCCTATTCCGGAGAAGGCGGCCGCATGCTGCCCTATTTCTTCCACGGCCCGGCGGGCGTGGAGGTCGAGAAGCTCGTCATGACCAAGGAGGCGGGCACCGAGGAATGGTACGACAAGCCGATCCGTGAGAACCGCAGCCTGATGACGCCGCCCTATACCTATCCGGTGAACGGCAAGGATGTGCTGATGACGACGGCCAGCGTCGTCCTGCGCCGCAGCGGCAAGCCGATCGGCATCTACACCGTCGACCAGTCGCTCGCCGCGCTCGGCGAGGAGGCCGCCGGCCTGCGGCCGTTCGGCGTCGGCCGGGTTTCGCTCATCGGCGACGGGCTTTGGGTGGTCAACCCCGATGCGGCCAAGCTTGGCAAGCCGGTGGAGGATCGTCGCCTGCTGGATGCCATCGGGCGGATCGGGGCGGAGGGAACCCTGTCGTTCCGCTCCACCGGGGCGGATGGCCGCGACCTGCTGCTGAGCGCCGCGCCGGTTCGGTTCCCCGGCATGAAGGAGAGCTGGACCGTCGTGATCGAAGTGCCGCGGGACGCGGTGATGGCCGCGGCCGATCGGGTGCGGCTGGTCATGTTCGTCGCGTCCGGTGCCGGGCTTTTGCTGTTGTGCGGCGGGCTTTGGATGGCCGCCCGTTCCGTCGCCCGCCCGGTCGGCCGGCTGACCGGCACCATGACCCGGCTGGCCGAGGGTGACCTGACGCCGACCGTCGAAGGCGCCGAGCGCGGCGACGAGGTCGGGGCGATGGCCCGCGCCGTGGAGATCCTCAAGAGGAATTCGCTGGAGGCCCGGCGGCTGGAAGCCGAGCAAAAGCGCCTGGAGGAGGAGGCCGAACGGCGCCGCCGCGAGGGCGTCCTGGAGGTCGCCGGCGAATTCGAGCGGACCGTGCGCGGCGTGGTGGCGGCGCTGGCGGAGGCGTCCATGCGGCTGCGCTCCGAATCCGGGACCCTGCATGGTCTCGCCACCGATGGTCAGAGCCGCACCGCCGCGGCGTCCGACGCCACCTCCCGATCCAGCGCCAATGTCCAGGCCGTAGCCTCCGCCGCCGAAGAGCTGGCGGCGTCGGTGGCGGAGATCGCCCGGCTGGTCGGCCGCTCGATCGCCATCGCCCGCGAGGCCGAAAAGGAGATCGCCGCCACCGGCGCGACCGTCGAGCGGCTGGCCGACAGCTCCCGCCGGATCGGGGAGGTGACCGGACTGATCCAGAGCATCGCCGGCCAGACCAATCTGCTGGCGCTGAACGCCACCATCGAGGCGGCGCGCGCCGGGGAAGCGGGCAAGGGCTTCGCCGTCGTCGCCAGCGAGGTCAAGGCGCTCGCCACCCAGACCGCCAAGGCGACCGAGGAGATCGCCTCCCAGATCGCCGTGATCCAGCAGGTCTCCGCCGAGACGGTGGAGGCGACGGCCCGGATCTCCCGGACGATTTCCGAGATGAGCGGCTTCGGTGCCACCATCGCCGCCGCCGTCGAGGAACAGGAGGCCGCGACCCGGGAGATCGCGCAGAATGTCCAGCAGGTGGCCGTCGGATCGGACGAGGTGGCCCGCAATGTCGCCAGCCTGTCGGAAACCGCCAAGGTGATCGGCGAGGCGTCCGGCGTGACCAAGGGAGCGGCCGGCGACGTCGCCGCCCGGACGGAGGAGTTGGAGCAGGCCACGGGTGATTTGATGCGGAAGATGGCGGCCGCCTGATCGCCATCGCGGTCCCCTGCGCCTGACGAATTTGTTGCGATGCGCAATTCCCCCCCTTGTGGGGGGCGTGCTAGCGTCTCCGCCGCACCAGAACCAACCGGTCCGGCAGGGAGCCCGCGCAAGCATGGCGTTGCTTGAGAACATGCGCATTTTCGTCCGCGTCGTCGAACTGGGCAGCCTGTCGGCGGCCGGGCGGAATCTGCGCATGTCGCCGGCGATGGTCAGCCACCGCATCCAGCAGTTGGAAACCCATCTCGGCGTCCGGCTGCTGAACCGCACGACGCGGCAGTTGCAGGCGACCGAGACCGGCATGGATTTCTACCAGAGCTGCCTGGAGGTGCTGGAGGCGGTGGAGCGGGCGCAGAGCAGCATCGCCGCCGGCTCCGGCGTGCCGTCGGGCAGTGTGCGGGTGACGGCGCCGCTCGGCTTCGGCCGCCGCATCCTGGCGCCGCTGGTGCCTGATTTCTGTGCCGCGCACCCGCTGGTGGAAGTGCGGCTGCGCCTGTCCGACCATCTGCTCGACCTGCTGCGCGAGGCGGTGGACGTGGCGGTGCGCATGGCGGTGTTGAAGGATTCCAGCTTCGTCGTGCGCAAGATCGCCGATGTGCGCCGTGTTCTGGTCGCCGCTCCCGCCTACCTGTCGGAGCGCGGTCGGCCGTCGACGCCGGCGGACCTGTCCGGGCATAATTGTCTGCTGCTCCGTTTTCCCGGCACCCAGCAATATCAGTGGAGCGTGCTGGAGGGTGGCGAGCCGGTGAAGCTGCCGGTGTCGGGCCGCTTCGACGCCGACGACGGCGACGTGCTGACCGGCTGGGCGCTGGATGGCCGCGGCATCGCCATGAAGCCGCTGTGGGAGGTGGCCGACCATCTGGCCAGCGGCGCGCTGGCGCCGGTCCTGCCGGATTTTCCGCCGGAGCCGGTGACATTGGCGGTGCTCTATCCCCACCGCGCGCTGGTGCCTGCCAAGGTAAGAGCCTTTGCCGACCATATGGTGCCCAAGATAAAATCGGCGCTGACGGCCATCTCCCCGGAGACGATGATGTGAATCACCGTGTGTTTCCTCAGGGAAACTCCCAACTGTCGCACTCGGCTGCCTGATTTAAGAATTGAGGCGTTGCCGAATGCCGGTGTCCCGTCGTCATGTTGCTTCGTTTCATCTCCCGATATCGATTCTGTCGCATAAGGGAAATGAATTTGTTCAGCTATGATGCGTGACGGTCATGCACCCGCCCGGCCTGACGAAAGGATGGGGAGGGGCCATGTTTCTGTTCACCAAGAGCGCGGGCCATGAGAGGGCCAAGCTGGACGCCCTCGACCGTTCGCAGGCCGTGATCGAATTCACGATGGACGGCACGGTGGTGGACGCGAACAGGAATTTCCTGGATGCCATGGGCTATGGCCTCGAAGAGGTGAGAGGCCGTCATCATCGCATGTTCGTCGATCCGGACTTCGCCGGGAGTGCGGCGTACCGGCATTTCTGGGATGAATTGCGCGCCGGCCGTTTCCAGTCGGCCGAGTTCCGGCGCATCGCCCGTTCGGGTCGGGAAATCTGGTTGCGCGCCACCTACAATCCGGTTCTCGGGCCCGGCGGCCGACCGGTCGGCGTGGTGAAGTTCGCCACCGACATCACGGAGGCGAAGCTGAAGGAGGCCGATGCGAACGGCAAGCTCGCCGCCATCGACCTGTCGCAGGCCGTGATCGAATTCGCGCTGGACGGCACCATCACGACGGCGAACCGGCTTTTTCTCGGTCTGATGAACTATCGTCTGGAAGATGTCCGAGGCCGGCATCACAGCATGTTCCTCGATCAGGCGGAGACCGGGGAGACCCGCTATGCCGCCTTCTGGGACGCGCTGAGCCGTGGCGAGCATCAGAGCGGGGAGTTCCGGCGGATCGCCAAGGACGGGCGGGAGGTCTGGATCCAGGCGACCTACACGCCGATCCTCGATCCCGCCGGCAGGGTTTGGAAGGTGGTGAAGTTCGCCACCGACGTGACGGAACAACGTCGCCGCACGGCCGATTTCCGGGCCCAGATCGAGGCGATCGACCGGTCGCAGGCGGTGATCCAGTTCAAGACCGACGGTACGATCCTGGATGCCAACGAGAATTTCCTGAAGGCCGTCGGCTATCGGCTCGACGAGGTGGTCGGGCGGAACCACAGCATGTTCATCTTTCCCGACCAGCGCGACACCGCCGAATATCGGGAATTCTGGCAGATCCTGCGTGGCGGGAAATTCCACAGCTCCGTCTACCCGCGCCGGGCCAAGGACGGATCGGAGGTGTGGATCAGCGCCAGCTACAACCCCGTCCTGTCCGACGGCGGCGAGGTGCTGAAGGTGGTGAAATTCGCGTCGGATGTGACGGGCATGATCCGGAAGCGGTTGAGGTCCATCGACTTCGCCAGGGAGACGGCCCAGAAAGTCACCGACGTGAGCCTGTCGGTCGAGCGGATGTGCAACTCCGCGGCACAGATTTCCGCCGATATCTTGAAATCACGCGATGTGGTGGACGAGATCGACCGCCGCACCGCCGCGGCCGACGCCGCCACCGGCCGGCTGAACGAGGCGGCGGCGGCGATGGACGGTGTCGCCAAATTCATCGACGCCATCGCCTCCCAGATCAAGCTGCTGTCGTTGAACGCCACCATCGAGGCAGCACGCGCGGGCGAGGCCGGGCGCGGCTTCGCGGTGGTGGCGACGGAGGTGAAGTCGCTGGCCGAACAGACCACCGATGCCACCGAACGGATCGGCGTCGAGATCCTCGCCATGCAGGAGGTCGTTCGGCAGGTTGTCGAGGCGCTGGGCGGAATCGCCAGATCGGTCGAAAGCGTGAAATCGACCGTCCATGGCGTCACCACCGGGGCGCAGGACCAGATGGCTTTGACCGCCGGCGTCGTGTCCAGCATGCGCCAGGCCCAGAGCGGCGTCGAGTCGATCAGCAGCAACCTGGAGGACATGCTGATCCGGGAGCGCTGATCCTGACACGTTGATCCTGGCGCGTTGACTGGGCCCGCTCCTCAGATTCCGCGCGACCGCACCAGCAGCACCCGCGCCTCTTCCGACGCGCGGTGCAGCCGGGGCAGGAACTGCACCTCCATCTCCGGGCAGGTGACGCGTGCGGCCTGGGCGCTGATGTTCATCGCGGCCACCACCCCGCCGGTGGCGGTGCGGATCGGCACGGCGATGGAGCGCAGGCCAAGTTCCAGCTCCTGGTCGACCAGCGAGAAGCCGCGCTCGCGCACCCGCTCCAACTCGCGTTTCAGGGCGTCGGCGGCGGTGATGGTGCGTTCGGTGAAGGGCTTCAGCGGCACCCGCGCCAGATAGGCGTCCAGCTCCGCCTCCGGCAGCGCCGCCAGCAGGATGCGGCCCATCGAGGTGCAATAGGCCGGCAGCCGGCTGCCGACATTCAGTCCGACCGACATGATCCGCTTGGTCGCCGCCCGGGCGATATAGACCACGTCATCCTCGTCCAGCACGGCGGCGGAGCAGGATTCCTGCACCACCCCGCTGACCTGCTCGATCAGCGGATCGAGGATCGTCGCCAGCGGCGCCGACGACAGGAAGGAATAGCCGAGCGCCAGGATCTTCGGCTTCAGATGGAAGGTCCGGCCGTCCGACCCGGCATAGCCCAGTTGCATCAGCGTCAGCAGGCAACGCCGCGCCGCCGCCCGCGGCAGGCCGGTGATCTTGGCGATGTCGGCGATGGTCAGGTTCGGCTCGCGCTCGGTGAAGGCGCGAATCACCGACAGGCCACGGGCCAGCGAGGTCATGAAATTGGGGTCGGAGGCCTCCTCCGCCGCGCCGGACGATGGCTTGTCTGCGGTCCCGGCCAGAGTCTGGGTGTCGGCCATGCGCGGGTCCCCCTCCCGAAAAGCGATCCTGGAGGGTCAAATTAGGGCGATTACCGCGCAATAGCTAGAAAAATCGAACAAAACCGCCCGCAACTCCGTCGGCGACGGAAATAGTTCGATGTGCCCGCAATTGCTGTTGCGGGTGTCTGGCATCTGGTATACCGTATCGATAATTCAAAAACGACGCGCCACTCAGTACCAAGGGCCAGGGCGATCATCCGAACGCTCGCACAAGCAACGCTCACGACAACAAGCGGCGCCGATGGCGTCGGCGCGCAAAGGGTCGGAACCGTGATGAACCGAGAAAGATTCAGTGTCGAACCGCTCGAACAGGGCATGAGTTTCAAGGCGAAAGCCTATCAGGCGCTGCGACAGGCGATCACGCAGATGAACATCTACGGCCAGAGCAGCGAGATCAGGTTGGACGAACGCCGTCTGTGCGAAGCGTTGGGTGTCAGCCGCACCCCGGTGCGGGAAGCGATGGCGCTGCTGGAACAGGAGGGGTTCATCCGTTCCCAACCGCGGCGCGGGATCTTCGTGGTGCGCAAGACGAAGGCCGAACTGGTGGAGATGATCACGGTGTGTGCCGCCCTGGAAGGCATGGCGGCACGCCTGTTCGTCGAAAACGCCACCACGGACAAGCTGGAGCTCCTGCACACCGCGTTCGACAAATACACGAAGGCCGAGTTGGCGGAGCATGTCGCCGAATATTCGGACGCCAACATCGTCTTCCATCAAAGCATCGTCCAGGCTTCGGGCTCCACCCTGATCTCGGACCTGACCGACCGCTTCTTCATCCATATGCGTGCGATCCGTCGCGCGACGATGGGCATCGGTGATCGTGCCGACCAGTCCATCCACGAGCATCGGGACATCATCGAGGCGCTCGCCGCCCGCGATGCCGATCTCGCGGAACGCCGCGTGCGCGAACACACGCTCGGTCTCGCACAGTACGTGGAACGGCATTGCGCCTTCCTCGACTAAACAACTTTGAACCTTTTTCGGAGCCTCGGGGAGGAGTCACCCATATGTCTACTGCGGCTGCAACGATCACTAAGAACCAGGCCACGGAAGCATCTGTTGTCGAAGACGCGCCGGCGCTGACCGACGGCTTCCAGCTCGTCATCGACGCGCTCAAGCTCAACGACATCAACAACCTGTATGTCGTCCCCGGTATTCCGATCTCCGACCTGCTGCGCATGGCGCAGGCCGAGGGCATGCGCGTCGTCTCGTTCCGCCACGAACAGAATGCCGGCAACGCCGCCGCCATCGCCGGCTTCATGACCAAGAAGCCGGGCGTGTGCATGACGGTGTCGGCGCCGGGCTTCCTGAACGGCCTGACCGCGCTGGCGAACGCCACCACCAACTGTTTCCCGATGATCCTGATCAGCGGCTCGTCGGAGCGCGAGATCGTCGATCTCCAGCAGGGCGACTATGAGGAGATGGACCAGCTGGCCATCGCCAAGCCGCTGTGCAAGGCCGCCTTCCGCATCCTGCACGCTCAGGACATCGGCATCGGCGTGGCGCGCGCCATCCGCGCCGCCGTGTCGGGTCGTCCGGGCGGCGTCTATCTCGATCTGCCGGCCAAGCTGTTCTCGCAGGTGATGGATGCGGCCGAGGGCGCCAAGTCGCTGGTCAAGGTGGTCGATCCGACCCCGGCGCAATACCCGTCGGCCGACGCGGTCAACCGCGCGCTCGACCTGCTGAAGGGAGCCAAGCGTCCGCTGGTGATCTTCGGCAAGGGGGCCGCCTATGCCCAGGCCGACGAGACGATCCGGTCCTTCGTCGAGAAGAGCGGCATCCCCTTCCTGCAAATGAGCATGGCCAAGGGCCTGCTGCCCGACACCCATCCGCAGTCGGCCGGTGCCGCCCGCTCGCTGGTGTTGCAGGAGGCCGACGTGGTCATGCTGGTCGGCGCGCGGCTGAACTGGCTGCTGTCGCACGGCAAGGGCAAGACCTGGGGCAAGCCCGGCTCCAAGAAGTTCATCCAGGTCGACATCGAGCCGCGGGAGATGGACAGCAACGTCGAAATCCACGCGCCGCTGGTCGGCGACATCGCCTCGGTGATGGAAGTCCTGCTGAAGGGCATCGAAGGTGGACTGACGCCGCCGGCCGACTGGATGGCCACCGTCGCGGCCAAGCGTGAGCAGAACGTCGCCAAGATGGCGCCGAAGCTGATGAGCAACGCCTCGCCGATGAACTTCCACGGTGCGCTGGGCGCTCTGCGCCGCGTCATCAAGGAGCGGCCGGACGCCATGCTGGTCAATGAGGGCGCCAACACCCTCGACCTCGCCCGCGGCATCATCGACATGTACGAGCCGCGCAAGCGCCTGGATGTCGGCACCTGGGGCGTCATGGGTGTGGGCATGGGCTATGCCGTCGCCGCCGCGGTGGAGAGCGGCAAGCCGGTGCTGGCGGTCGAGGGCGACAGCGCCTTCGGCTTCTCCGGCATGGAGGTGGAGACGATCTGCCGCTACAACCTGCCGGTCTGCATCGTCATCTTCAACAACAACGGCATCTATCGCGGGACCGACACCAACCCGACCGGCGGGGCCGACCCGTCGCCGATGGTCTTCGTCCCCGGTTCGCGCTACGACAAGATGATGGAGGCCTTCGGCGGCGTCGGCGTCCATGTCACCAACCCGGACGAGCTGTATCGCGCGGTCAGCGAGGCGATGGACAGCGGCCGTCCGACCTTGATCAACGCCGTCATCGACCCGGCCGCCGGCACCGAAAGCGGCAACATCGGCAGCCTGAACCCGACCAGCTCGGTCCGCAAGATGCCGTCCTAACCAAAAACGCCGACCAACACGACTTTTAGAAAGCAGGGGGAGAGATACATGGGCAAGGCACTTCAGGGCGTGCGGATTCTCGACTTCACGCATGTGCAGTCGGGACCGACCTGCACCCAGTTGCTCGCCTGGTTCGGCGCCGACGTCATCAAGGTGGAGCGGCCGGGCGAGGGTGACATCACCCGCAGCCAGCTGCGCGACCTGCCGGACGCCGACAGCCTGTATTTCACCATGCTGAACCACAACAAGCGGTCCATCACCCTCGACACCAAGACGCCCAAGGGCAAGGAGGTGCTGGAGGCTCTGATCAAGACCTGCGACGTGATGGTCGAAAACTTCGCCCCCGGCGTGCTCGATCGCATGGGGTTCACCTGGGAACGCATCCAGGAGCTGAACCCCGCGATGATCGTCGCGTCGGTCAAGGGCTTCGGGCCGGGGCCGTTCGAGAATTGCAAGGTGTACGAGAATGTCGCCCAGTGTGCGGGCGGTGCGGCCTCGACCACCGGTTTCGACGACGGCCCGCCGATGGTCACCGGCGCCCAGATCGGCGACAGCGGCACCGGCCTGCATCTGGCGCTCGGCATCGTCACGGCGCTCTACCAGCGCCGCGAGACCGGCCGCGGCCAGAAGGTGCTGGCCGCCATGCAGGACGCGGTTCTGAATCTGTGCCGCGTCAAGCTGCGCGACCAGCAGCGTCTGGCCCATGGGCCGATGAAGGAATACCCGCAATACCCGAACGGCGAGTTCGGCGACACCGTGCCGCGTGCCGGCAACGCGTCGGGCGGCGGCCAGCCGGGCTGGATCCTGAAGTGCAAGGGCTGGGAGCATGACCCCAACGCCTACATCTACTTCATCGCCCAGGCCCCGGTTTGGAAGGCGATCTGCAAGGTCATCGGCAAGGAGGAGTGGATCACCGATCCCGACTACGCCACCCCGGTGGCCCGCCTGCCGCGCCTGATGAGCATCTTCGCCACCGTCGAGGAGTGGACCAAGACCCTGAGCAAGTTCGAGGTCATGGACATCCTCAACAAGTACGACATCCCCTGCGGCCCGATCCTGTCGATGAAGGAGATCGCCGAGGACAAGTCGCTCTACGAGACCGGCACGCTGGTCGAGGTGGAGCATCCGACCCGCGGCAGCTACCTGACGGTCGGCAACCCGATCAAGCTGTCCGACAGCCCGACCGAGGTCACCCGGTCGCCGCTGCTGGGCGAGCACACCGACGAGATCCTGCGCGACGTTCTGGGTTTCAGCGAGCGTGAGATCGTCGACATCCGCGACAGCGGCGCCATCGGCGCCGTGGAGCGGTTGGCGGCGGAGTAAGGGTCACGCTTTGATGTCCCCATCCCAACCCTCCCCCGCTCTCGCGGGGGAGGGAGCAGGGACTGAAGTGGGAGAGTGGCGGCAGTCCCTCCCCCGCGGGAGCGGGGAAGGTTAGGTGGGGGCCAACCCCGCCACAATAATGCCCAAGAGAATAATCGACCCAGCTTCCCCTCTCCCCGACCGTCCCCTTCCCGGTCGCCAGAGAGCCGAAGTGGGAGCCGAAGCCCGGACTTTTAAAAATCCGCCGCCCGTCAGCCGAAGAATTTCCGGTTTCCCGCGGCATCCAAAAGACCATTCCCGACTGGGACAGAGACGAAAACCATGAACATTCACGAATATCAGGCCAAGAACCTGCTGCGGGGGTACGGCGTCGCCGTTCCGCGTGGCGGCGTGGCCTTCACCCCGGAAGAGGCTGCATCGGTCGCCCGCGAGCTGGGCGGTCCGGTCTGGGTGGTGAAATCGCAGATCCATGCCGGCGGCCGCGGTGCCGGCCGTTTCCAGGACAATCCGGGCGGCAAGGGCGGCGTCCGTGTCGTCAAGTCGGTCGAAGAGGTTTCCTCCAACGCCGCCGAGATGCTGAACCACGTGCTGGTGACCAAGCAGACCGGCCCGGCCGGCAAAGAGGTCAAGCGCCTCTATGTCGAGGAAGGCGCCGACATCAAGCGCGAGCTCTATCTCGGCCTGCTCACCGACCGCGCCACCGGCCGCGTCACCATCATCGCCTCGACCGAAGGCGGCATGGAGATCGAGGAGGTCGCCCACAACACGCCGGAGAAGATCGTCAAGGTCGCCATCGACCCGGCCACCGGCATCCAGGGCCACCACACCCGCAAGGTCGCCTTCGCGCTCGGCCTGGAAGGCAAGCAGGTGGCATCCGCCGCCAAGTTCATCCAGGCCGCCTACAAGGCCTTCACCGAGCTCGATTGCGCCATCGTCGAGATCAACCCGCTGATCGTCACCGGTTCGGGCGACATCCTGGCGCTCGACGCCAAGATGAGCTTCGACGACAACGCGCTGTTCCGTCACAAGGACGTGGCGGCCCTGCGCGACGAGGCCGAAGAGGACCCGGCGGAGATCGAGGCGGCCAAGCATGAGCTGAATTACGTCAAGCTTGACGGCAATATCGGCTGCATGGTCAACGGCGCTGGCCTCGCCATGGCGACCATGGACATCATCAAGCTCTATGGTGCCGAGCCGGCCAACTTCCTCGACGTCGGCGGCGGCGCCACCAAGGAGCGCGTCACCGCGGCCTTCAAGCTGATCCTGTCCGACAGCGCGGTCGAAGGCATCCTGGTCAACATCTTCGGTGGCATCATGCGCTGCGACGTGATCGCCGAGGGCGTGGTCGCCGCGGCTCGCGACGTGAAGCTGCATGTTCCGCTGGTGGTGCGGCTGGAGGGTACCAACGTGGCGCTCGGCAAGCGGATCCTGGCCGACTCCGGCCTGCCGATCCTGTCCGCCGACAATCTGGACGACGCAGCCAAGAAGATCGTCGCCGCCGTGAAGAAGGAGGCCGCGTGAAATGGCTGTTCTCGTCGACAAGAACACGAAGGTGATCTGCCAGGGCTTCACCGGAGCCCAGGGCACCTTCCACTCCGAGCAGGCCATCGCCTACGGCACCAAGATGGTCGGCGGCGTGACCCCCGGCAAGGGCGGCGCCAAGCATCTCGACCTGCCGATCTTCGACACCGTCGCCGAGGCGGTCGAGAAGACCGGGGCCAACGCCTCGGTGATCTATGTGCCGCCGCCCTTCGCGGCCGACGCGATCCTGGAGGCGATCGACGCCGAGATCCCGCTGGTGGTCTGCATCACCGAAGGCATCCCGGTGCTCGACATGGTCCGCGTCAAGCGCGCCCTCAACGGCTCCGCCACGCGCCTGATCGGCCCGAACTGCCCCGGCGTCATCACGCCGGACGAGTGCAAGATCGGCATCATGCCGGGCCACATCCACAAGCGTGGCAAGATCGGCATCGTCTCGCGCTCCGGCACGCTGACCTATGAGGCCGTCGCGCAGACCACGGCGGCCGGTCTCGGCCAGACCACCTGCATCGGCATCGGCGGCGACCCGGTCAACGGCACCAACTTCGTCGACAGCCTGGAGCTGTTCGTGAAGGACCCGGAGACCGAGGGCATCATCATGATCGGCGAGATCGGCGGTGACGCCGAGGTCAAGGGCGCGGAGTTCATCAAGGCGTCGGGCACGAGGAAGCCGGTCGTCGGCTTCATCGCCGGCCGCACGGCGCCTCCGGGCCGCCGCATGGGCCATGCCGGTGCCGTCATCTCCGGCGGCAACGACACCGCCGACTTCAAGATCGACTTCATGAAGTCGGTCGGCATCGCTGTCGCCGACAGCCCCGCCAGCCTGGGCTCCACCATGCAGGCGATCTTCAAGGGTTGACCATTCCCCCGCGGGACCGCCCTCCGCGACGGTCCCGCGGTTTTAGCCAAGCCTTCTGTCACCCACGCCATCAGCCGCAACAGACAGGCGCAGCCAACGCGCCGGACCTCCGAGGGAGATGGGACATGAAAGCGCAAGCCCAGAGCAGCATCCTCGCCCGCCGCATCATCCACGACGACCCCAGCGAGGGCGCCGCGGCCATCATCAAGACCGCGATCATCGAGACGCCGCGCATCAAGAACGACGACGGCAAGGCGGACGCCAAGGCCGAGCGCGGCCAAGTCGTCCAATCGCTGTGCCGCGCGCTGAACATCCTGACGATCCTCGGCGCCAACGACGGGCCGATGACCCTGACCGAGCTGTCGGAGGCGGCGAACCTGTCGCCCTCCACCACCCACCGCCTGCTGACGACCTTGCAGTACGAGCGCTATGTCCGCTTCGACCAGAGCGCCCGCGGCTGGGTGGTCGGCGTCCAGGCCTATATGACCGGCGCCAATTTCCTGAAGACCCGTAATCTGGTCGATGTCGCCCGTCCCCGCATGCGCCGCCTGATGGAGGAGAGCAGCGAGATCGTCAATCTGGCGGTCGAGGAGAATGGCGAGGCGATCTATCTGGCCCGCGTCGGCGGCCCCCGCGCCGCCCAGGTCGCGGTGCCGCAGACCGACCGCACGCTGCTGCACTGCTCCGCCGTCGGCAAGGCGCTGCTGGCCGGCATGCCGGAGACCAAGGTGCAGACCATCGTCACCCAGCGCGGCATGCGCCAGTTCACCCGCAGTACCCTGTCGTCGCTGCCGGCGCTCTATCGCGACCTGACGCTGGTCCGTTCGCGCGGCTATGCCCTGGACCAGGAGGAGCGGGTGTCCGGCCTGCGCTGTGTCGCCGCCCCGATCTTCGATGAGAATTCCCGTGTGATGGGCGCCCTGTCGCTGTCCGGCTCCAGCCGGCGCATCGAGGACGCGCGGTTGCGCGCGCTCGGCGAGATGGTCAAGCGCGCCGCCGCCGCGGTGACGCAGGAACTGGGCGGCCGCGTGCCGGTTCCCAACTGACCTGTCCATCCTACGGACAAACAGACGCCAAGAGCTGACGGCAGGTGGTGCACGTCGGCATTCCTCCCTGGCGCAACTCGGGGCCGCGTTCCTCATGGGACGCGGCCCTTTTTCTTGGCGGAAATCGGCTTTCCACGGAATGGAAAAGCGAAGTTTTTCTCGCGCGATCGGGCGCGGGGCGTGCGATTGTCTGTCTCGGGAAAGGCATTCCTTTTCCATCGGGCGGATGTGTTGTTTTGCATGTTCGCGCTTCTCTCGGAGACTGGCCGTGCTGTGTGCAGCACGGCCATTTTTTTGCCTTTTCCGCAGGACGAAATCGGATCCAAGGTCGCGTGGACTGTCGGCCCGCTCCGGCGACACAGTGCCCAAAATCTATGGACAGACCAGGGCAGGGGAGTGTTCCGAATGGCCGAAACCAGAACCATGATGGCGATCGAGGTGAGCCAGCCCGGCAAGCCGGAGGTGCTGATCCCGGCGCGCCGCCCGGTTCCCGATCCGGCGCCGGGCGAGATCCGCATCGCCGTAGAGGCCGCCGGCGTCAACCGTCCCGACGTGCTCCAGCGGCTCGGCAAATACAACCCGCCGCCGGGCATCACCGACATTCCGGGCCTTGAGGTCGCCGGCACGATCGACGCGCTGGGCGACGGGGTGGAGGGCTGGAGCGTCGGCGATGCGGTCTGCGCCCTGCTGGCCGGCGGCGGCTACGCCGAGTTCTGCGTGGTGCCGGCGGCCCAATGCCTGCCGATCCCCGCCGGGCTGTCGATGGCCGAGGCGGCGGCCCTGCCGGAAACTTTCTTCACCGTCTGGTCGAACGTGTTCGAGCGCGGCGCGCTCCAGCCCGGCGAGGCGCTTCTGGTCCATGGCGGCACGTCCGGCATCGGCACCACGGCGATCCAACTGGGCGCCGCCTTCGGGGCGCGGGTGTTCGCCACGGCGCGGGGGGCGGAGAAATGCGCCGCCTGCCTTCGGCTCGGCGCCGAGCGCGCCATCGATTACGCCGAGGATGATTTCGTCGCCGTGGTCAAGGAGGCGACCGGCGGTGCCGGCGTCAATGTGGTGCTGGACATCGTCGGCGGCGATTACGTCGCCCGCAGCATCGACGCGCTGGCGGTCGAGGGCCGCTATGTCTGCATCGGCTTCGTGCGCGGCGCCACGGCCAATGTGAATTTCTTCCCCGTCATGACCAAGCGTCTGGTGCTGACCGGCTCAACCCTGCGGGCGCGTCCCATCGCCTACAAGCGGGCGGTGGCCGACCAGCTGAAGGCCCGCGTCTGGCCGCTGATCGCCGAGGGCAAGGTCCGGCCCGTCGTCCATGAGGTGTTCCCGCTCGCCAACGCCGCCGACGCCCACCGGCTGATGGAGAGCAACCAGCATGTCGGCAAGCTGGTGCTGGCGGTGGGGTAAGCCTCCTCAGTCCAGCATCGGCAGGCCGGTCTCGATGCGGACCAGGGCGGCCAGCAGCGGGGCGCCGATGTCGCGGCGGACGAAGTTGCTGGCCTTCTCCGCCGCGTTGATCGCCAGTTGGAAGCTGCGGCGCCAGCGGTCGTCATTGTAGAAGACCTTCTCCGCCTTGGCCCGCTGCGCCAGCAGGCCGGGCCGGCGGCCGGCGGCATCATCCACCAGCTTGTTCAGGCGGTTCATCAGGTCGTGCGCCACCGCCGGCTCGCCACGCTTCATCGTCGCCTCGATCAGGTCGGCATAGGCCTCGCCGCGGGTGTCGATGTCGGTCACCTGCTCGGCATAGACGATGGCCATCCCCGACTCGCCGCGCTTGGCCAGCCGTCCCAGCACCGCCGGGATCGTCCAGGGATTCTCGTCCTGCACCGTGCTGAGCAGGCCCAGCGCCAGCTTCGGCTCGCCGATGTCGGCGGCCGCCACCGCCAATTCCGGCGGGCAGCAGTCGCCGCGGGTTTCCTTGAACTTGGAGAATTGGGTCTCCACCGTGTTCAGGAACAGGGTGCGGGCCTGGGCCTCCTTGCCGGCGCGCAGCAGGGTCTGGGCGACCAGCCCCAGCTCCCAGGCGCAATTGTGGCTGGCGGCATAGCTCTTGGCCTCGTCGGCCAGGGCATTGGTCAGGGCGCCGTCGCCACGCCACGCCGCCGCCTTGGCGATGTCGGCGAGGTTGTAGATGCGGGTCGAGCAGTCGTTGATCTGCCGGGTGATGTCGAGCGCCAGCGGCGTCTGCCCCATCAGCGACAGGGCGCGGGCGACGAACAGATCCTGGCCGGAGCTGTCGGCGACGCCGCCGCGGCGCACCGCGCTGACGAAGGGTGCCATGATCTCCTTGGCGCGGCCGGGGTCGCCGAGCTGCTGGTAGGCGACGGCGAGCGACAGCCAGTCCCAGCGCGCCGCGGTGATCGGCGTTTCCACCGGCGGAAGCATCTCGCCGACGCGGTGGAGGAAGCACAGGCTGCTGAGGGCGTCGTTGCAGACCAGCGCGCGAATGCGCGAGCGGAACTCGTAAAAGTCGAAGTCGCCGACGAACTGATTGGTGACGAGTTGCACCGCCAGCGGGCTGTCGGGATATTTGGTCACGATGTCGTTGAACAGCTTGTCCGCCTCCTTCAGCAGGCGGCCCTCCTCCGCGACGTCATAGGTGTTGTCGGCCTGCCGGATCAACTGCAAGGCCTGCACGAACAGGCGGTTGGCCGGGCCCGGCGTGCCGGCGGCCGGATTGTCCGCCCCGCCGCCGTCCTCCATCACGGCTCCCGCCACCGCGTCCTGTGCCAGAACGGGCCCGGCCGCCAGCGCCGCCGTGACAAGCAGGGCGGCGGCAATGGTGACGGTGCGGAGAGCGGCGAGGACGCGGGATAGGGCGGAGGCCATGGCGATCGGGGTTCAACCCTGGAGGTTTGAGAGCAGGCGGACGTAGCTGACGACGCGCTGGACGTTGGGGACGGATCGGGCTTGCTGGAGCACGCGGTCCAGCTCCTCCTGTGAACTGGCGACACCCATCAGATAGACAACGCCATCGACGGTATCGATGCTGTAATTCTGGCTATGGATATCCGCATCGAAGGTGATCCGGCTGCGGATCTGGGTCGAAATCCAGGTATCGCGCGCGGTGTCCATGATGCTGGACCCGTTGTCGATCTGGATTTCGTTGATGACCTCCTTGACACCCTGCACCTGCCAGACGAGGCGGACCGCGTCGAGGCGCATCTGGGAATCGGCGGCGCGGCCGGTCAGCAGCACGCGGCCCTGGTCGACGGTCAGGCTGAGGCGGTTGGTCATGTCGACTGACTGTTGCAGCCACAAGGAATTGATGCGGGCGCGGATTTCGGTGTCGCTGACGAAGCCGCTGAAACCGCGTTCCTGCGTCGCGACCACGGCGGCACCGCCGGCACCGCCCAGCACGAGAGGCGCGCAGCCGGCCAGCGAAACGCCGGCGGTGCAGGCAAGCGCGGTCAGTGTCCAAAGGCGGCTCAAACCCGTCACAGCTTGCCTCCCTTCGCCTTCCGGACGCGCGGCCTGCGGATGCGGCGCGCGGCCGGAAAAAGTCACGGCGGAACGGTCTTTGCAATGGGGAAATTCGGAGCGTTCACCAGTCATCGTCACTTTGTCCCGAGGTGATGCACGGATGTTGCAGTCGCTGCGGCTGCGAAGGAAGTTTGGCCGCGGTGCGTCCGGCAGTCTCGGGGCAAAATCAGGCGAAAGCTGGGCTGGAGAGGACCCCGGCGATCTCGCGGGCCAGGACGCGGGACACCACCCGCCGGGCGCTGGCGTCGCGCAGGATTTCCTCGTCCTTGGGGTTGGACAGGAAACCGGTTTCCACCAGCACCGACGGGACGTCCGGCGCCTTCAGCACCGCGAAATTGGCGGCGCGCATCGGGTTCTCGAGCAGGCGCAGCTCCTTGCCCGCCCCCTCCACCAGCAGATGGCGGGCGGCCAGCGAGGCGTTCCGGGTGTGCCGCGCCGTCAGGTCCATCAGGATGTCCTTGACGACCCGGCTGCCGCCGGCCGGTCCCCGCTGGTCGAAGCGGTCCGCCTGGTTCTCCTGCTGGGCGAGGCGGGAGGCGAAGGAGTCGGACGCCTTTTCCGACAGGATGTAGGCGGACAGGCCGCGGGCATCGGCGTTGGGCGCGCTGTCGGCATGGATCGACACGAACAGATCGGCTCCGGCCTTGCGGGTCAGGGCGACCCGCTCGTCCAGCGCCAGATAGCGGTCGTCGCGGCGCGTCAGCTTCACGGCCATGCCGTGGCGTTCGGTCAGGATGCGGGCGACATCGCGGGCGATGTCCAGCGTCACCTCCTTCTCGAAGGTGCCGCGGGTGCCGATGGCGCCGGGGTCGATGCCGCCATGGCCGGGATCGAGCATAACCAGCCTGGACTGCGACGCTATGCCGCTGGCTGGCTTGCGGTCCGGTCGCCGGTCGGCCGCCAGGGCCGTCGCCGATCCCAGCGGCTGGGCCACGGCCATCCCGGCCGCGCCGAATGCCGTTAACCAAAGTTTGCTCAGCCCGAGACCAAGCAGCTCGCGTCGATCCATCGTCACAATTACCGTGCCGCCAAGGTGGGAGGGCCGCGGTGTCCGGCGGCTCCGCCCGTTGATTTAGCCTGTTTCATTAACCAATGCGGCGGCGCAAAAGTATTGTCAAGGCCGGGCAGATTACCATTCCTGAATATTTGTGGACCGCTGGTCGCCGGGGCAGACTTGACGTGCCGAGGATTCGACAAATGTGATTGGTTGCTTGATGGAAGGCTGGGAAAGCGCTAAAATTTTAGCGATCAGCTCGGGAGGTGTCGATGTTGAGGAAAGCCTTGTTCAACATCATCCGGCAAGAGCAGCGCGATATCGAGGACAAGCTCGAACGCGAGGAACAGCAGCCGAGTCCCGACGTCCGCCGGATCGTCGGTCTTCGGCAGGAGGCGACAAGCCTGCGTCGTGAGCTGGAACATTTTCACGACGTGTGAGCCTCCGCAACCCGGTCGCAGGTATGCGACCGCCACTGAATTCGATGTGACCGCTGGGTCGCGCCCCTCTCCCCGTGACAGCGCGGGGAAGGGGTTTTTTGTTTGATAGGGGAGCCTTCGCTTTCAACCGCTGCGCAGTGGCGATCTCATCCCAGCTTGGCGTATCCCCGTTCGATCACCCGTTCGGCCGCCTCATAGACGGCCAGCATCTGCTCGTAGGCTGCGCGCAGTTGGGCCAGTTCGCCGACGGCGGACGGGCTCGGGTGACGGCTGTCCGCCATCTTCAGGCCGGCGCGGATATAATCGGCGCGCAGTTCGGCCACCCGCACCGCCATGCGCAGGAAGCTGTCGCGGTTCAGGCTCGGCAATTCGCGCCCGATGACCTCGCAGTTGGCCTCCAGGATCGCGGCGTCCATGTTTTCGAGGAAGTGGCGGATGCGCTGGCTGCGGCTGCTGTCGGCGGCGTCGGCCGTCATCAGCTTGTCGACCTTGCCCTTGGTGTATTCACCGATGATCTTGCCGCCGGATGCCATGGGGAACCCCGCTTTCTCTTCGTCGGCCAGCCTGGCTGCGGCCGATTGCCGTACTGATTGTTGCATTGCCGGGCTGCGGACGCCAGACCGGCGTCAAGCGGGGGCCGTCGGGGACAGGGTTATCGCATTTGACAAGAATTGCCCTCTCCCGTCCCGGGAGAGGGAGGGGACCCGCCAAAGGCGGGGAGGGTGAGGGGTAGACCAAGAGGCCCGAACCGCATGGTTCCTTGGATCACCCCTCACCCTTCCCAAGCTGCGCTTGGGCCCCGAGGTCGCTCGCAAGTCTCGCGACCGCACTTCACCTACGACCGCGTTGCGGTCGTCCGGCCTTTGGCCGTCGGTTACGTGCCCTCTCCCGGGGCGGGAGAGGGTGTCAAATGCGATAGCCGTGCCGTCGGGGAGGATCCCGCTTGACGGCGCCGCCTGGGGGGCGGGATCCGGCGCCGGTCCGGGATTCAGCCCTCCTCCGGTCAGCCATGTGCGCGAACACTCATGAAGCGGGTGCAACGCCACGGCGTTCGTGCTAGGGAAGCTTCCCTCTTTTCTGGCTGTACGTCATGGGTGACGCGCGATGTCCGAGACCGGTTCCGACTATATCCTCACCGTTTCCTGTCCCGACACTGTCGGCATCGTCTTCGCCGTGTCAGGCTTCCTGGCGGAGCGGAGCTGCAACATCATCGACAGCGCGCAGTTCGGCGACCGCATCTCGGGCCTGTTCTTCATGCGCGTCAGCTTCAACGGCGATCCCGGCGGGGCGACGAGGCAGCAGCTGGAGGCGGAATTCGCCGCCCAAGTGGCGGAACGTTTCGCGATGACCTGGAAAATCCATGACGCCCGTCGCCGTCCGCGCGTGCTGATCATGGTGTCGAAGTTCGGCCATTGCCTGAACGACCTGCTGTACCGCTACCGCACCGGCTATCTGCCGATCGAAATTCCGGCGATCGTTTCCAACCACCGGGATTTCTACCAGCTTGCGGCCTGGCACAACATTCCGTTCCATCATCTGCCGGTCGGTTCCGACAACAAGGCCCATCAGGAAGCCCGCCTGCTGGAGATCGTGGAGGAGGAAAAGGTCGATCTCGTGGTTCTCGCCCGTTACATGCAGGTGCTGTCGGGGGCGCTCTGCGAGCGGATGGCCGGCCGGGTGATCAACATCCATCACAGCTTCCTGCCCAGCTTCAAGGGCGCCAAGCCCTATCATCAGGCCCATGCCCGCGGTGTGAAGCTGATCGGCGCCACCGCGCATTATGTCACCTCCAACCTCGATGAAGGACCGATCATCGAGCAGGAGGCCGAGCGCGTCGATCATACGATGACGCCCGACGACCTGGTGGCCATCGGGCGTGACATCGAGAACATCGTTCTGGCCCGCGCCGTCCGCTACCATGTGGAGCATCGCGTGCTGCTGAACGGCAACAAGACCGTGGTCTTCCGCTAAGCCCCTACCGCTCCTCAGTCGGCGCGGCCCACCGGTCAATGGGGCTGCGCCGTCTCGCGGGCGTCTTCGGGTTGCGGCATGAACACCGCGCGGGTGATCGCCTGTTCGATCTGGTCGCGGGTGAAGGGCTTCGGGATCACCGGCCCCAGATGCTCCAGCCCATGCTTGGCCAGATCGTCAGGGAAGGCGGTGACGAAGATCACCGGCAGGAAGCGGCGGGCCCGCAACGCGCGCGCCACCTCCAGCCCGTTGTCGCCGTCGGCCAGCCGGATGTCCATCAGGGCCAGCGTCGGCCGGTGTTCGGCGGCCAGCGCCAGCGCCTCGTCCATCGTCGCGGCATTGCCGCAGACGATGTGTCCCATGCCGCGCACCGTCTCCGCCAGATCATAGGCGATGATGGCGTCATCCTCGACGATCAGGATGGTGGCGGTGAGCCGGGCGCGAACCCGCTCGCGGGCATGGGTCAGGCGTTCCAGCGCGTTTTCCGGAGCGAGCCCGAGGACGGCGGCAGCGTCGCCGACCGGCAGGTCCTCCAGATTGACCAGCAGGTAGAGCCGGCGGTCGGTCTCCTCCAGCGTCATCAGCGCCGATTCGACCGGATGGTAGGGGGCCACGGCGGGAGCTGAGCCATCCTCGTCCTGCAGCCTGTTCAGGTGGCGGTAGAATATGCCGCGCGACAGCTCGCCGCCCCGGCCGGTTTCGGTTTCGTCCGCCTCCAGATACCATTCCAGGGTGCGGGTCACCAAGGCGTCTCCCCGCCCGTTCGTCCCGGTCAGCGCGCGGGCATAGCGGCGCAGGTATGGCAAATGCTGCATGAAGTGACCGGTGTGCTGCTCCATCTCTCTCCCCGTGCCTTTCTGCGGCGCGTGTTCCTGCTATCCGACCGATGGGTTTGTCCAACCGGCGGGCCGTTTCCAGAGCCCCGGTCCGGCCGTACCCTCCCGTCACGGAGCGCGGTGCCATCGACGCTGCCTTGAGAGGCAGACTGCCGCATCACGGCCCGCGACTGTCGAATTCATATGGCGCGGTCCACGGCCCAACGGGAGTGAACCCGAAAGATTTATTCGAGATACCCGAAAAGGATTACCCAACGTGAGTAATATGAGTTGCGGTCGGGCGCAGTTCAAAGACGCCTTCCACAAGCGTATGACTGTGGACGCATAGGGGGTTGCGGAGGGGGGAGGCTTAACCGTTCGGAAAGACTTGCAACCATACTCTGACATTGCCCTCCGGCACTTGCCGCGTGAGGGCGAGGCGAGTGTTCCCGATCCTCGAGCGCGCCGGCCATCCCCCAGGCCGGCGCGTTTTTCTTCGCTTCGCCTTGGGCCTGCATTTCGGCTTTGGTCCCCCAGGATCGGGCGGATCGAAGAGGCCGGCGCGATGCCTGCGAACCCGCCGGCTGCCAAATATCGACTGTCAAACATCGGTGGCCGGACGCGGTCGTGGCATATCCGGATGGGTGTTGGCGGCAGATGCTTATCTTTCAGGATAATGGACCGCCGCCGCCGGTTTTCTGTCAATTGGGAGCATTCACAAGCCGGTGCTTGCGCTGCGCTTAATCCGACGTTAAGGACATCGGCACACGGTTGAAGTTGGGCGCCTGGAGCCGCAGCGACCGTGGCGCGGTCCGGCCGAACTCAGTCGGCCGGGTGATCGTGTGGGCTGCCGTATCGGGTCCGGGTTTGTGCATGGAAGACCAAGAGTTGGATCGGTCCCTGATGGACGGCATTCCGCCGGATGAACTGGCTGACTTCAGCCAGTGGCGGGACCGCGTGCGCGGCACGAATATTTCCGAGAAGACGTTGCTGGCGACGGACTATCTCAATCACTTCAACGAAATCGTGATGCTGATCGAGATGATCCCGGACATGCCGGACATGCTGGAGGAATGCCGGATCTGGCAGCCCAAGAGCTATGCCGAGCATTTCCGCGACAGCGGCTTCTCGGACAAGGAACTGGCGATCGAGGCCTACGGCCATGTGCCGTCGAAATTCCGCCGCCCCTTCGAGGACACCATCGCCCAGGCCCATCAGGTGATCGCCCACACGCTGGAGCGGATCGGCACCGACATCGACAGCGGCGACCCCGACAAGCTGCGGCTCGATTGCCAGACCTCCGTGGCGATGATCCACCGCATCATCCAGGTCGCCAACGGCATCATCCACGGTACCGCCCATGTGATGGAGCAGGGCGAGATCGACCTATATCTGCAAAATGGCTGACGGGCGGAATGGCTGACGGGTGATACGCCAACCCGTACTTTCGTTCCAAATCATGCGTCTTACCAACCAAAAATCGCTGTTTTCAGTCATTTGCCCCGGCGCGAATGTGGATTGATGGTGCTCCCACCATTCGTTCGTTGCATGGCTCAGTTGCCTCCCCCGGCACTATAGTCTGGTCATAAAAGATAAGATGGAGGCGTGTTCATGCGTCCTCTGCGGGGGGAGATGGAGCATTGCCCATGAAGGGTTGCGCATTCGCGCCGGCCGACGGCATGGCCGTGTCTGAACCGCGTGTGCGGCGGAACGGCCCGCCCACCGATCACGCCGACCCCGGTCCTCCCATCGTCCCAAGGGAGGGAACAGCGCGGCACATGTCGCCATCCGGGCATTTGGACAGCTTCACCCGCGATCGGTTGCCGGCCCCGGCCCAGCGCCCCGATCTGATTCTCGACCGTCCCGAACTGCGCTATCCCGAGCGCCTCAACGCCGTTTCCGCCCTGATCGACGGATGGCGCGAGCGTGGTTGGGATGGACACCCCTGCTTGATCGGCGGCGACGGCGAGGTGTGGAGCTATGGGCGGATGCGCGACACCGTCGACCGCATCGCCCGTGTCCTGACCGAGGATTACGGTCTGGTCACCGGAAACCGCGTTCTGCTGCGCGGCCCCAACACGCCGATGCTGGCCGCCTGCTGGCTGGCGGTGATCAAGGCCGGCGGTGTGCTGGTGCCGACCATGCCGCTGCTGCGCGCGCCCGAACTGGCGGATGTGCTGAAGCGTGCCGCCATCGACATGGCGCTGTGCGACACCCATTTCCTCGACGATCTGGAAGAGGCGGCGCTGCCGTCGCTGCGCATCGTCGGCTTCCGTGACGGCGAGCTGGAACACCGCATCGCCACCAAGCCGGCCGGTTTCGAGGCGGCCGACACGGCGCAGGACGACGTCGCCCTGATCGCCTTCACCTCCGGCACCACCGGGACGCCGAAGGCCGCGGCCCATCTCCATCGCCATCTGCTGGCGATCGCCGACCTGTCGCCGCGCTCGGTGCTGGGGACCACGGCCGACGACGTGTTCTGCGGCTCGCCGACGCTGGCCTTCGCCTACGGGCTGGGCGGGCTGCTGCTGTTCCCGCTGCGCATCGGCGCCTCGGTCATCCTGCTGGAGCGCGGAACCGCCGACCGGCTGCTGGAGGCCGCCACCCGCCACCGGGCGACGGTGATGTTCACCGTGCCGACCGTCTATCGCGGCATGATCGGCCGCATGGCCGCCGATCCGACGCTGGCGAAGGGGGTGTCGTCGCTGCGGCTCTGCGTCTCGGCCGGGGAGCCGCTGCCGCGGCAGACCTTCGAGGGCTGGCGCGACGCCACCGGGCTGGAGATCCTCGACAGCCTGGGCACCACCGAGCTTCTGAATGCCGTGCTGCATGCCGCGCCCGGCGATGTCCGGCCGGGCTCCACCGGCAAGCCTGTGCCGGGCTATGAGGCGATGGTGGTCGACGAGCAGTTCCGCCCGCTTCCTCCCGGCCAGGTCGGCCGGCTGGCCGTGCGCGGGGCGACCGGCTGCCTCTATCTCGACGACCCGCGCCAGGAGAGCTATGTCCAGCAGGGCTGGAACCTGACCGGCGACGCCTTCCATATCGATGAGGACGGCTTCTTCTGGTACCACGCCCGCACCGACGACCTGATCGTCTCGGCCGGCTACAAGATCTCCGGCCTGGAGGTCGAGAACATCCTGCTGAGCCACGAGGCGGTGCAGGAATGCGCGGTGATCGCCGCCCCGGACCCGGTGCGCGGCACCATCCCCAAGGCCTTCATCGTGCTGCGCGACGGCGTCCGCCCCGACGAGCGTCTGGCGGAGGAGCTGCAAGGCTTCGTCAAGGACCACATCGCGCCTTATAAATACCCGCGCGCGGTGGAGTTCCTCGACGCGTTGCCGCGGACGGAGACCGGCAAGGTCCAGCGCTTCAAGCTGCGCCGCCGCGCCTGGCAGCCGGACGAGACCGAGTAGGGACCGGGTAGGGCGGAGCCGCGCCGGGAGGCCGGCGCTACCGGGGAAAGCCGGCGAAACGGGTCAGGCGGATGTCGCGCGACTCCAGCAGGTCGGCGAAATCCGGTCCGCGCAGATAGTCATATTCGGCGCGCCGTGGTTCGACCAGCGTGTCGACGCGGCGCAGTTCCTCGTCGGGCAGGCCGGGATGGACCATCACCAGGGTCCGGCCGCCGATCCCGTCGAGGAAGTGCGGCATCAGCTCGGCGAAGGGGCGGCGGCCGGCGAAATCATAGACACCGGCGAAGCGGTCGTTGGCGGGAATGCCGCGCGCCCGCGCCATGCGGGCCAACCCGCCGCCCAGCCCGCCGATCAGCAGGGTTTTCGGCACCGCGACCCCGCGGCGCAACACCATGCCGACCGGCTCCCGGCACAGGCGGACATAGGCGCCGGGCAGCCCGGACAACGCCTCCGTCACCGCATCGCGGATGCCGGGCAGCTGGTGGATGTGCTGGTGGCCGTCGATATAGTCGGGCGGCGCCCCCCAGGCTTCGGTGAAGGCGGCGAGCTGGCGCGACAGCTCGTCCCGGATCTCCGCTCGCGCCGCGGGGGCCGCCAGCTTCCCGCGATAGGCCCAGCCCATCAGCCGCCCCAACGGCGGCAGGCGCCCGTCGGGCGCCAGCGTCGGCATGGCGCCCAGCGGCGGCTGGTCGGTCAGGGTGAAATGCAGCCCGACATCGGCCTTGTCCTTCAATTCGCGCAAGGGACCGGCCCCACTGCGCCAATGCGGGCAAAGGCTCATCACCGAGGTCGCGGTCAGCCGCCCTTGGACGATCAGGTCGCGGATGGCGCTGTTGACGCCGGGCGCCAGACCGTAATCGTCGGCACAGAGCAGGAGCGGGGCAGGGGCAGGGGCGGTGACGGAGGCTGTGTTGGACATGGCCGGCGGCAAGCGGGAACGGGGGTCCGGCCAAGATGGGGGGGCGGACCCGGCCGATCAAGCGGCTTCGGCCGCCGGGGCCACCGCCGGCTTGCGGGCGGGCAGGGTGGCCAGCATCACGCCGGGCAACACCAGCAGGACGCCCATCAGATGGAAGCCTTGCAGCGGTTCGGCCAACAGGAACCAGGAGGCGAGCGCCGCCCACAGCGGCGAGACATACAGCGCGGTGGAGGCGCGGGCGGCCCCCATCATCGCGATGGTCTTCTGGTACGCCAGCAGGGCCAGCACCGAGGCGAACAGCGCCACCGCGACGATGGACAGGATGGTGGGGACCGAGAAGGGGACCGGCCGCACCGCCGCCGTCTCCCAGAGGTAGAAGGGCGCCAGCACCAGCACCCCGGCGAAGGCGTTCGCGGCGAAGGCGGTGACCACCGGCAGGGGTGTGCCCGATTGCCGCAGCAGGATGGTGTAGACCGACCAGGACACCGCCCCGGTCAGCACCAGCAGGTCGCCGGCATTGAAGGAGAGGTGACGCAAAGCCTCCAGGTCGCCGCGGGTCAGGATCACCACCACGCCGGCCATCGCCAGCAGGATGCCGAGAATCTGCCTCGGCCGGATCGCGTCGCCCAGCCAGACGGCGGCCAGCGCCAGGATCATCGCCGGACTGGTGGCATAGATCAGGCTGGCGTTGGTGGCGCTGGTCCGTTCCAGCCCGTAATAGACGATGGCGCCGGAAATCCCCTGGCCCAGCACGCCGAGCAGCAGGTAGCGGCGCCATTGCGCCCTCAGCCGGTGGCGGTGGGCCAGCAGGCCCGGCAGGGCGAAGGGCAGCACGATCAGGAAGGCGATCAGCCACCGCCAGAAGGCCAGACCGATCGGCGGAACCACATGGGCCACCGCCCGCCCGACCACCGGGTTGGAGGCCAGCAGGGCGGAACCGGCGATATAGAGGCCATAGGCGGCCAGTGGACCGCTTCGCAGGACCGAGGGCAGGAGCGGACGGGGCATCGCCGGAGCGGTATCCAAAGTAAGGGTCCCCAAAATAAGGGTTCCATGACGGCTGCAACCGAGCCTAGCATGGGGCCGTCGCCGCGCTTCACGGCCGGTGCGCATGGCAGCCGCCCGACGCCCGACGCCCGCGCCAGGCTGACGATGCTGTCCAACCGGATAACCTGAGTCGCGAGGGGAAGGAAGCTGCCGGTTCGGTCAACCGGATGGTTGGCTTTGCAACTGTTTCATTTTCGGGGCGGAAATTGTATCCATATGGACATGTCGGCGCCTCGAATTGTGCTCTGCGCTACGGTATAGCCACGTATGCATGTTGGCGTTGACAGGCGGCTTACGCACGCGCCAAATGTCGGCGCTATTTTCAAAGGCGTTCTGGCAAATTTCCCTTACGCTCCAACCGGAATCGGGAGGCAAGACGAATGAAGCGCATCCTGCTGGGTGCCGGGCTCGGTATGGCCGCGGCGCTGGCGCTGTCGGCGCCGGCCCAGGCCGCGAAGACCCTTGTTTTTTGCTCCGAGGGCAGCCCTGAGAACTTCAGCCCGATGCTGAACACCACCAGCACCAGCTGGGACGTGGCGATGCCCGTCTACAACAACCTCGTGGAGTTCGAGCGCGGCGGCACCAAGGTGGTTCCCGGCCTCGCCGAATCCTGGACGATTTCCGACGACGGGCTGGTTTACACCTTCAAGCTGCGTCCCGGCGTCAAGTGGCATTCCAGCAATGACTTCAAGCCGACGCGTGACCTGACCGCCGACGACGTGATCTTCACGTTCGAGCGCCAGTGGAAGGCCGAGAACCCGTATCACAAGGTTTCCGGCGGGGCTTATGACTATTTCGCCGACATGGCGATGCCCAAGCTGTTGAAGTCGGTCGAGAAGATCGACGATCTGACGGTCAAGATCACGCTGAACGCCGTCGAGGCGCCGTTCCTGGCCAACCTTGGCATGCCCTTCATGTCGGTGATGTCCGCCGAATACGCCCAGGCGCTGCTGAAGAAGGGCACGCCGGAGAAGTTCGACCAGGTTCCGGTCGGCACCGGCCCGTTCCAGTTCGTCGCCTACCAGAAGGACGCCGTCGTCCGTTACAAGGCGTTCGAGCAATATTGGGGCGGCAAGCAGCCGCTCGACAATCTCGTCTTCGCGATCACGCCCGACGCGGCGGTCCGTCTGGCCAAGCTGAAGGCCGGCGAATGCCAGGTCATGCCGTTCCCGAATCCGGCCGACGTCGACGCGATGAAGAAGGATGCCGGCATCGCCGTCCAGGAGCAGGAAGGCCTGAACGTCGGCTATGTCTCCTTCAACGTCACCAAGAAGCCGTTCGACGACGTGCGCGTCCGCCGCGCCGTCAGCATGGCGATCGACAAGAAGGCCATCGTCTCCGCGGTCTATCAGGCCGCCGGCGTCCCGGCCAAGAACCCGATCCCGCCGACCATGTGGTCGTACAACGACGCGATCGAGGATTATCCGTATGACGGCGAGCGGGCGAAGAAGCTGCTCGCCGATGCCGGATATCCCAACGGCTTCGAGACCGATCTGTGGGCGATGCCGGTGCAGCGTCCCTACAACCCCAACGCCAAGCGCATCGCCGAGATGATGCAGGCCGATCTGGCGAAGGTCGGGATCAAGGCGAAGATCGTTCAGTTCGAATGGGGTGAATACCGCAAGCGGATGCAGCAGGGCGAGCACCAGATGGGCATGCTCGGCTGGACCGGCGACAATGGCGATCCTGACAACTTCCTCTACACCCTGCTGGGTTGCGAGGCGGCGCGTCCGGGCGGCAACAACCTGTCCAAATGGTGCAACAAGGAGTTCGACGATCTCGTCGTCCAGGCCAAGCGCACCACCGACATCGCCGCGCGGACCAAGCTGTACGAGCAGGCGCAGGTCATCTTCAAGGAAGAGGCGCCCTGGTACACCATCGCCCATTCGGTGGTCTACATGGGCCTCGCCAAGAATGTGACCGGCTACAAGATGGACCCGTTCGGTCTCCATCGTTTCGACGGCGTCGATCTGAAGTGACGAGACGCTCCCCTCCGCGTGGGCGGGGGAGCGCGGAACAGTGCCGCCGGTTGCGGGATTGGCGAACAATCCCGCAACCGGCCGATGAAGCCGGCCGATTAAGAATGACACCCCCTTTCCCGCGCGAGCGGGGAGGGGGGATTGGTGGGGGCGGGTGCCCCTGACTGAACGGGGCGTTGCCAAGCCGGTGTTGCTGCCGGCCCAGCGCTCCGTTCCGGTTTTCGCAGCAGTTTTAAAAAATGAGTGCCCGTCGATGCTTCGCTTCATCCTGACGCGGGTGAGCTTGGTGATTCCGACCTTTCTCGGCATCACCTTTCTGACCTTCATCCTGATCCGGCTGGTTCCCGGCGACCCCATCGAGGTGCGCGTCGGTGAACGGGGCATCGCGCCCGAACGGCTGGCCGCGTTCCGCCACGAACTCGGTCTCGATCAACCGCTGTGGAAGCAGTTCCTCGACTATGTCGGCAACGTGATCCATGGTGATTTCGGCCTGTCGCTGATCACCCACAATCCGGTGCTGAGCGAATTCCTCACCCTGTTCCCGGCGACGCTGGAACTGGCGCTCTGCGCCATGCTGTTCGCGACGCTGATCGGGCTGCCGGCCGGCATCCTGGCGGCGGTGAAGCGCGGGTCGCTGTTCGACCATGGCGTGATGGGGGTCAGCCTGACCGGCTATTCGATGCCGATCTTCTGGTGGGGCCTGCTGCTGATCCTGTTCTTCTCGGTCGCGCTGGGCTGGACCCCGGTGTCGGGCCGCCTGGATCTGGTCTATTACGTGGAGCCGGTGACCGGCTTCATGCTGATCGACACGCTGATGGCCGGCGATTACGACGCCTTCCGCTCGGCGCTCGGCCATCTCGTGCTGCCGACCATCGTGCTCGGCACCGTGCCGTTGGCCGTGGTGGCGCGCATGACGCGGTCGGCCATGCTGGAGGTGCTGGGCGAGGATTACATCCGCACCGCCCGCGCCAAGGGGCTGGACAGCGGCCGGGTCATCGGCATGCATGCGCTGCGCAACGCGCTGATCCCTGTGGTCACCGTCATCGGCCTCCAGGTCGGCACGCTGCTGGGCGGCGCCATCCTGACCGAAACCATCTTCTCCTGGCCGGGTGTCGGCAAATGGCTGATCGAATCGATCAACCGCCGCGACTATCCGGCCCTGCAGGGCGGTGTCCTGCTGATCGCCACCTCGGTGATCCTGGTCAATCTGCTGGTGGACGTGCTCTACGGCGTCCTCAACCCCCGCATCCGTCACGCGCGGTGAGGCCAATCCATGTCCACTGAACTCTCGACCAACGCAGAGCCGGCCGTCACGGTGTCGCGTCCGCCGCACCCGCTGACCGAGTTCTGGTATCACTTCAAGCAGAACAAGGGCGCGCTGGCCGGTCTGGTGGTGATCCTGCTGATCGCGCTGGTCGCCCTCTTCGCCGGCGTCATCGCCCCCCATGATCCCGACATCCAATATCGCGAGGCGATCCTGGCGCCGCCGGTCTGGCAGGCGGGCGGAAGCTGGAGCTTCATCCTGGGCACCGACGACATCGGCCGCGACATGCTGTCCCGCCTGATGTATGGCGCGCGGCTGTCGATGATGATCGGCCTGATCGTCGTCACCCTGTCGCTGGCCGTCGGGCTGGGTCTGGGGCTGGTCGCCGGATTCTTCGGCGGCATGGCCGACGTCCTGATCATGCGCGCCATGGACATCCTGCTGGCGCTGCCCTCGCTGCTGCTGGCGGTGGTGGTGGCCGCCATCCTCGGGCCGGGGCTGGTGAACGCCATGCTGGCGGTGTCGGTGGTGGTGATCCCGCACTATGCCCGCCTGACCCGCGCCGCCGTGCTGGCGGAGGTGAACAAGGATTACGTCGTCGCCTCGCGCGTCGCCGGGGCCGGACCGCTGCGCCTGATGCTGATCGTCGTGCTGCCGAACTGCGTGGCGCCGCTGATCGTGCAGGCGACGTTGGGCTTCTCCACCGCCATCCTGGACGCGGCGGCCCTGGGCTTCCTCGGCCTCGGCGCGCAGCCGCCGACGCCGGAATGGGGCACCATGCTGGCCTCCTCGCTCCAGTTCCTCCAGCGCGCGCCCTGGGTCGTGACCTGGCCCGGCATCGCCATCCTGGTGACCGTGCTCGCCTTCAACCTGTTGGGCGACGGTCTCCGCGACGCGCTCGACCCCAAGCTGAAACGTTGACCTCATGCCTCTTCTCGACATCAAGAACCTGTCGGTCGAGTTCACCACCCGCGCCGGCACCTTCCGCGCGGTGGATGGCATCGACCTGACCGTGGACGAGGGCGAGGTCGTCGGCATCGTCGGCGAATCCGGCTCCGGCAAGTCCGTCACCTCGCTGGCCGTGATGGGGCTTCTCGGCTCCAACGGCCGGGTGGTCGCCGACCGGATGATGTTCGCCGGCCGGGACCTGCTGACCATGCCCGCCGCCCAGCGCCGGAAGATCACCGGCAAGGACGTCGCCATGGTCTTCCAGGAGCCGATGACCAGCCTCAACCCCTGCTTCACCGTCGGTTTCCAGATCATGGAGACCCTGCGCGTGCATGAGGGGCTGTCCGGCAAGGCGCTGCGCAACCGCGCCATCGCGCTTCTGGAGCAGGTCGGCATCCCGGCGCCGGAAACCCGGCTGTCGGCCTTCCCGCACCAGCTGTCGGGCGGCATGAACCAGCGCGTGATGATCGCCATCGCCATCGCCTGCAATCCGCGCCTGTTGGTGGCGGACGAGCCGACAACGGCGCTCGACGTCACCATCCAGAAGCAGATCCTCGATTTGCTGGTCCAGTTGCAGCGCGAGCGCGGCATGGCGCTGATCCTGATCACTCATGACATGGGCGTGGTGGCGGAGACGGCCCAGCGCGTCGTCGTCATGTATGCCGGCCAGGTGGCGGAGACGCGGCCGGTCCATTCCCTGTTCGAGCGGCCGCGCCACCCCTATACCGGCGCCCTGCTCGACGCCCTGCCGGAACGGGCGCTGGGCAAGCGCCGGCTGCCGACCATCCCCGGCATGGTGCCGGGCATCGCCGACCGGCCGGCCGGCTGCCTGTTCAGCCCGCGTTGCCGGTTCGCCGATGTCCGTTGCCGCGCCGAACGTCCGGCCCTGTCCGATGTCGATGACGGGCGGGCGCGCTGTTTCTACCCGCTGCCGGACGGCCATCCCGCCGCCGGGGAGGCGCTGTGATGAGCACCCAGACCGAATCCAACACCGGGCCCCATGTCTTCGAGGCGGCGTCCGAACGAAAAGTCGTGTTGGAGGCCCGCGACCTGCGCAAGCACTATGCGGTCAAGCGCGGCGCCTTCAAGCCGCTGGCGACCGTGAAGGCGCTGGACGGCGTGTCCTTCAGCCTGCAAGCGGGCAAGACCCTGGCGGTGGTCGGCGAATCGGGCTGCGGCAAGTCGACGCTCGCCCGCTCCGTCACCATGATCGAACCGCCGAGCTCCGGCGAGCTGCTCTATGACTGCCGTGAGGTCGTCGGGCGCAGTGCCGCCGAGATGAAGGAACTGCGCCGCACGGTGCAGATGGTCTTCCAGAATCCTTACGGCTCGCTGAACCCGCGCAAGACCGTCGGCTCGATCCTGACCGAGCCGCTGGTCATCAACACCGCGATGGACAAGCATGAGCGGCGCGACCGTGCCGTCGCCATGATGGGCAAGGTCGGCCTGCGGCCCGATCAGGTCGATCGCTATCCGCACATGTTCTCCGGCGGCCAGCGCCAGCGCATCGCCATCGCCCGCGCCCTGATGCTGAACCCGCGCGTCGTCGTGGCGGACGAGCCGGTGTCGGCGCTCGACGTGTCGATCCAGGCGCAGGTGCTGAACCTGATGATGGATTTGCAGGAGGAGCTGAATCTCGCCTACCTGTTCATCTCCCATGACCTCAGCGTGGTGCGGCACATCGCCGATTCGCTGATGGTGATGTATCTCGGCAAGCCGGTGGAGCATGGCGCCAAGGACGTGGTGTTCAGCCGGCCGCGTCATCCCTACACCCGCATCCTGCTGGCGGCGACGCCGCGGGTGAACCCGGAGCTGCGGGTGGACCGGGTGGTGCCGAAGGGCGAATTGCCGTCGCCGCTCAACCCGCCGCCGGGCTGTGCCTTCCACAAGCGCTGTCCCTTCGCCACCGACCGCTGCGCGGCGGAGGTTCCGCCGCTGCGCCCGGTCGACGACCGGCTGGTGGCCTGCCATTACGCCGAAGAGATGAACTGAGCGGGTTTCCGCCACGGCCGCTCTTGCGGCGGCCGGGCTATCTTTGGTCCACTGCTGCGACTTCCCTGTCGACGGAGTCCGCAGCATGGCCCGCCTTTCCCTCGCAACCCTCTGCCTGCCGCTCCTGCTCGCCGTCGCCGGTCCGGCGGAGGCCGCCAGCTTCGACTGCGCCCAGGCCCGCAGCGCCGAGGAAAAGCTGATCTGCTCGACCCCGCCGCTCGACGCCGCCGATGCGGCGATGGGGAGCGCCTACAAGGCGTTGCTCGGCGATCTGGCGGCGGACGAGGCGGGGCGGGGCTTCGCCCGTGCCGAACAGCGGGCCTGGAGCCAGCGGCGGAACCGCGCCTGCGGCTTCGGCCTGCCGGCGGGGGTGGAGCCGGAGAGCGGATACGACAACCCGGCCGACTGTCTGCGGGCGGAAACCGAGCGGCGCGCCGGGCAGCTTGCCGCCCTGCGGGCCGATCCGGCGCTCGGCGCGCGCCTGCGGACCGTCGTGACGACCGAGGGCAAGCCGGGCGGCAAGGTCCATATCCGCGCCGAGCGGCCTGAGGTCGCAGACCCCGCCTATCCGGGGGCGGCGGCCTTCAACGAGGCGGCGCGCCGCTTCGTCGACGACGAAACCGCTGCGTTCCGGAAATCCTCGACCGATCTGCCCGAGGGGATGGAGGCCGAACTGCTGCTGACGGCGGATGTCCATGTGGCCGCCCCCGGTCTGCTGTCGGTCCAGTTCCACGGAGAAGGGGTGCAGGGCAATGGCTTCCGCTATGCGGCGGGGCTGACGGTCGATCTTCGGCGCGGACGGGTGCCGACCCTGGCGCAGATGTTCGGCGACGGTCCCTGGCTGAAGACCGCGATCGCCGCGTGCCGGACGGCGCTGGCATCGGACTCCGATCTGAGGACGGAGTGCGACGGTCCCGATCTGCGGGAGGCGCGCGGCTGGCGCTTCGAAGCCGGGCGGGCGGTCGTGACGCTGCTGCTGCCGGGCAAGGAGCTGCGGGAGATCGCGGTTCCCTGGTCTCCGTCCATGGCGTCGCGCTGACGGGAGGGGAGATCAGGCGGCTGTTGAGTATGGCGGCGGTCTTCTTTACGGTGCGCCCGATTCGTTCCTCAGCCGTCCTATCAGGGAGAGAGCCGCCATGCCGTCGTTCGACATCGTGTCCAAGACGGACGTCCACGAGATCGACAACGCCATCGCCGGCGTCCGTCGCGAGATCGAGACCCGTTTCGACTTCAAGGGCTCGAAATGCACGGTCGAGCGGACCGAGAACGAGATGGTTCTGCTGGCCGACGACGCCACCAAGCTGGAGCAGATGCAGGAGCTGCTGCGGGTCCATGTGACCCGCCGCAAGCTCGATGCCGCCGCCCTCGATTTCTCCGCCAAGCCGGAGCGGGCGGCGGGCGACGCGCTGCGCCATACCATCACCATCAAGCAGGGCATCGCCCAGGATCTGGCGAAGACCATCGTCAAAGGGATCAAGGACAGCAAGATGAAGGTCCAGGTCTCGATCCAGGGCGACGAGCTGCGGGTGACGGGCAAGAAGCGCGACGACCTCCAGGACGCCATCGCCCTGGTCAAGCGCATGGGCATCGAGCAGCCGTTGCAGTACCAGAATTTCCGCGACTGACCGGACAGGCCCGGCCGGCGGAAGGCAGCCCGGCTGGGCAAGCCTTGCCGGGCGGCTGGGAATCTTCTGCCGGGCGGCTGGGAATTTTTTGCCGGTCAAATGGTCGCAGGGGTGGTTCCGGCCCTTGCGATCCGCCGATTGCGCTGATGGCGTGATTTTTGCCTGTATCCTGACGGTTCGCCACAAACCGCAGGGACCGACCCCATGTCGATGATGGCCAACAGCGAGGCCACGCAAGCCATGCGCATCCGGGCGGAAGACGTCCTGGAGCGCAAAGGGGCGCCCGCGTCCCGGCAGGCGGGTGCGCTGGCCGGTCAGTTCGCGGCGATGCTGGAAACCCTCAACGGGGTGGGGGAGGCGGGTGCGTCGGGCACCGATGGCGCCGGGGTGGTGCCGAACGCCCAGCCCTCGGTCCGTCTCGGCGTCGGTGCCGTCACCTTGTTCGCGCAGGACGAGGGGCAGGGCGCGGCCGGCACGGACCCGACCTCTCCGGTGCCCGACCCGCAGGACCCCGCGACGGCGATGCAGGTGGTGGACAGCGCCATACAGAATGGTAATGGCGCCAATTTCCGCTGGCTGACCACCCTGCTGACACAGAACTCCGCCGCTTGATGTCCTGGCGGCCTGAGCCTCCCCAGGCCGGCCAGGCGATTTAGAAACCCCGACCGAACTCGGCCCAGGACAGGGCGACGTCCGCCGACTCCGGCTTGCCGCGCCCGCCGCCGCCATGGCGGGTTCGCAGACTGGCGAACAGGTCCGGCAGGGTGATCTGCGGCAGTGCCGGGGCAAGTGCCGCCCCGGCCGGGGCGAAGCCGGCCGGCGCCAGGGTGGCGGAGCCGGCGAAGAGGCGGGTCAGGATGCTGGACATCATGCGGTTTCCCCTGGCTGTGGCGCCGCTTGCCGGCGCCCTGGACATGGGAAGAGCATGCGCCCGCTCCCGCGCCGCAACAAGATATCCTGTATACCAGATACCGTATTTCAAATATGTGTGCGCCGCATGGCTCGGCCTTGTCAGAAATGTTCGCAAGACAAGCAATCCGCGCATGCCTGCTGATCCAAAAGAACGAGCCTTTTCAACGCATTCCACGATGTGGAAAAGAATTACGCATTCCGTATCTGGTATTTGGAATACGGATTGTTGAGGAGCACAGTCATGTTCGAACGGCGCGTGAGGCGGGTGCGAGGCGGATGGACCGTCGCGCCCCGCGGAGTCCGCGCCCCCACGCTCAACGGGACTTTGGGGCATGACCACAGAGACGACCGAAGACCGCGGTCTTCTGAACAACAAATGGTTCCAGCTCAGCGTCGGCCTGCTGTGCATGGCGATGATCGCGAACCTGCAATATGGCTGGACGCTGTTCGTCGATCCCATCGATGCCAAGCATGGCTGGGGACGCGCGGCGATCCAGATCGCCTTTTCCATCTTCGTCTTCACCGAAACCTGGCTGGTCCCGGTCGAAGGCTGGTTCGTCGACCGCTACGGCCCCCAGGTGGTGGTGCTGGTCGGCAGCCTGCTGGTCGGCGGCTCCTGGGTGATCGACAGCCAGGCCTCGTCGCTGCCGATGCTCTACACCGCGGCGGTGATCTCCGGCATCGGCGCCGGCTGCGTCTATGGCACCTGCGTCGGCAACGCGCTGAAATGGTTCCCGCAGCAGCGCGGTCTGGCCGCGGGCGTCACCGCCGCCGGCTTCGGCGCCGGTGCCGGCGCCACGGTCATTCCGATCGCCAACATGATCGCCAGCCAGGGGTACGAGCAGGCCTTCCTGGTCTTCGGCATCGGCCAGGGCGTGGTGATCTTCGTGCTGTCCTTCTTCCTGCGCAAGGCGCCGAAGTCGAGCGGGCCGGTGCGCAGGAGCGGGCTGGCCCAGACCAAGGTCGATCATCCGCCGGGCCGCGTCATCCGCACGCCGGTGTTCTGGCTGCTCTATGTGATGTTCGTGATGGTGGCCTCCGGCGGCCTGATGGCGGCGGCCCAGATCGCGCCGATCGCCCACGACTTCCAGGTCGCCGATTCGCCGATCAACATGTTCGGCCTGATCCTGCCGGCGCTGACGCTGGCGATCTCGATCGACCGGGTGCTGGACGGCGCCGGGCGGCCCTTCTTCGGCTGGGTGTCCGACCGCATCGGCCGTGAGAACACCATGTTCATCGCCTTCAGCATCGCCGCCATCGCCATCGTGCTGGTGACCCAGCTCGGCCGCAACCCGGTGATGTTCGTGATCTTCACCGCGATGTTCTTCTGCGTCTTCGGAGAGATCTACAGCCTGTTTCCGGCCACCGCCGGCGACACCTTCGGCTCGAAGTTCGCGGCGACCAACGCCGGCATGCTCTACACCGCCAAGGGCACGGCGGCGCTGCTGGTTCCGCTCAGCAGCATCATCGCCAGCCATTTCGGGTGGCACGCCGTGTTCTACATCGCCGCCAGCTTCAACCTGGTGGCCGCCGTGCTGGCGCTGTTCGTCCTGAAGCCGCTGCGCGCGGCCTTCATCCAGGCCGATGATTACGGGGTGCAGGCGGCTCCCGTCACCGTGGAACGCTGACGGCGGGCCTCCTTCAAAGCCCCAGCCTGGCCTTGGCCGCCCACTCGTCCAGCGACTGGCGGGCGGCCGATACCAGGGCATCGGCGAACGCCTCCGACGCCCCGGCCGTCAGCGCCGGGGCGTCGCCGTATCCGGCCTTCAGCCCCGCCCGCCGCAGCAGGCCGCGTTCCCGCTCCACGACGCGCAGCCTCACCTTTTCGCCGAAGCGCCCCCGCATCACCGAACGGATGTCGCCCAGCCCGTCGATCAGCCCGAGGGCCAGCGCCTTGCGCCCGGCCCAGAAGGCGCCGGAGAACAGGTCCTCCTCCGCTCCCTTCAGACGGTCGCCGCGCCGGCTGCGGACCATCGCCTTGAACGCCTCATGCACGTCGGCCTGAAGGGCCTTCAGATGGGCGACGCCGTCCTCCCGCTCGGGCGAGAACGGATCGAGCAGCACCTTCCTGTCGCCGGCGGTGTAGAGGCGCCGCTCGATGCCATGGCGCTCGATCAGCCCATGCAGGCCGAAGCCCGAGGACACCACGCCGATCGATCCCAGGATGGAGCTTTCGTCCGCCCAGATCTCGTCGGCGGCACAGGCCAGCCAATAGCCGCCCGACGCCGCCGCGTCCTCGCAGAAGGCGAAGACAGGGACCTTCTTCTCTTCCGCCAGATCACGGATGCGCTTGGCGATCAGCGCCGATTGCACCGGCGATCCGCCCGGCGAATTGACGACCAGCGCCACCGCCTTCTGATCCTTGGGCGCGAAGGCGCGGTCCAGCAGCGGGGCGACGCCGGCCAGCGTCAGGCCGGAGCGGAGCGGGCCGCCCTGGCCGATGACCCCGGTCAGGCGGACGACGGACACCAGCGGCCCGGCCTTGCGCCAGGGGCCGAAGGGAAGTTTGGCGAGGAGGGAGTTCAGGCTCATGCCGGCAGAGATGGGAACGGCTTCCTCCGATTGGAAGGCTCCGCCTCCGCTGAAATTCGTCAGACAGCCAGTGGCTCGGCGCCGCGCAGCACCCGTTCCGCTTCCGGGCCGTAGCCGCCCTCGGCGGTATGCACCGTCAGCCCGGCGGTCAGGCGGGTCGGCGCCTTGCCGCCCTTGCGGGCGGTCAGCAGCAGCCGTTTCGCCTCCACCCCCGGCTTGGGCCACAGCGGCACCAGCACAAGGCCGCCGAACCGGCCGCGCAGGGCATGCAGGATGTCGTCGATGCGATCGGCGCGATGGACCATGGTCAGTGTCCCGCGTGGCTTCAGCATGCGGTCGGCGAAGCGGACCCAATCGGCCAGCCCCGCCTTGCCCTCCACATTCGCCGCCGCCTTCCAATCGTCGGGCGGAACGCTGGCGGTTCCCGCCCTCAGATAGGGCGGGTTCATCATCACCCGGTCGAATCCGCCGCCGCCCACCGTCTCGGGCGGGGCCAGCAGGTCGCCCTCCACCACGGTCACCCGCTCGGCGACGCCGGTGAGGGCGGCATTGCGCCGCGCGAAGGCGCAGGCGTCGGCCCGCTGTTCCAGCCCGACCACCGCCACCCCCGGCACCCGCACGGCGAGGCACAATGCCGCAGCCCCGGTGCCGGTGCCGACATCGAGCACCCGTTCGCCGGCGCTGGCGGCGGTGATGGCGGCGAGGAAGACCGGGTCGATGGCGGCGCGATAGCCCCCTTCGGGCTGCATCAGCCTCACCCTGCCGTTCAGCAGGAAATCCACTGAATCTTCAGGGCTTTGTTCCGGAATCGGAATGATCCTGTCGCTCACGCTTCGCCGGCCTCGCGCAGGATGCGGGCGGCGCGGGTCGCATCGTCGGCATCGACCATCAGCCGGCGGGGAATGGCGCCGATGGAGCCTTCCAGGATGCTGGTATGGGTGTCGAGAACCACCGCCTCGATTCCGGCATCGGCCAGCAGGGCGATCAGCCAGGACAGGCGGACGGGATCGGTGGTGCGCAGCAGTTCGGTCATGGTGTCTCGAAGGAACAGGCGTCTCGAAAGAGCGGGCGTCTCGAAAGAACGGTGCCCTGCGGACTTGACCGAAGAGGCTAGGCCGTTATGCTCCCTAGCGCAAATTCTGGCGTCAATCATCCGTGGAGTCGACCTTGGCGGTCGTGACCAACTTCGAGCCGAAACGGCGCAAGTCTTCCCCGCTCGACGACCTGACCGCTTTGGTGGCCGAGGACCTCAGCGCCGTCAACCAGATCATCCTCGACCGCATGCAGTCGCAGGTCGAGATGATTCCCCAGCTTGCCGGCTATCTGATCGCCGCCGGCGGCAAGCGCCTGCGCCCGGTGCTGACGCTCGCCGCCGCCAACCTGTGCGGCTATCAGGGGGAGCATCACCGGCTGCTGGCGGCGGTGGTGGAGTTCATCCACAGCGCCACCCTGCTGCACGACGATGTCGTCGATGAGAGCGACCTGCGCCGCGGCATGGCGTCGGCCAACGCGGTGTTCGGCAACAAGGCCAGCGTGCTGGTCGGCGACTTCCTGTTCTCCCGCGCCTTCGAGATGATGGTGGAGGTGCAGTCGCTCGACGTGCTGCGCATCCTGTCCGGCGCCTCGGCCATCATCGCCGAGGGCGAGGTGCTGCAACTGCGCACCACCAACGACACCGAGACCAGCGAGCAGGCCTATCTCGAGGTCATCAAGGGCAAGACGGCGGAACTGTTCGCCGCCGCCTGCCGCGTCGGCGCCGTCGTCGCCAACCGCCCGCAGGCGGAGGAGCTGGCGCTTTATGATTACGGCATGAATCTCGGCATCGCCTTCCAGTTGGTCGACGATGTGCTCGACTATTCGGCTCTCCAGGCGAAGCTGGGCAAGACGGTCGGCGACGATTTCCGCGAGGGCAAGATCACCCTGCCGGTCGTGCTGGCCTTCCGCCGCGGCAATGACGAGGAGCGCGCCTTCTGGCGCCGGGTGATGGAGGATCTCGACCAGAAGGACGGCGACCTGGAGCATGCCCAGACGCTGATGGCCCGCCACAACGCGCTGAAGGACACGGTGGAGCGGGCACGCCATTACGGCTCCATCGCGCGCGACAGCCTGGGCCTGTTCGCCGACGGGCCGATCAAGCAGGCCCTGCTGGAAGTCATTGATTTCGTGATCGATCGCGATTTCTGACAGGACGTTCGCGAGGGGTGGCGCAAGGTCGGGGCGGCGGGCCGGACTTTTTCGAGATGACGCGTTTTTTGCGTTGCGCCCCCGCACCGGACCGTTTATACACCCCCTCCACCGACGGACGGCGCACTCCAGAGTGACAGGCCGGCGGTGACAGGACCGGAGAGTAGCTCAGCCTGGTAGAGCACTGCTTTCGGGAGGCAGGGGCCGGAGGTTCGAATCCTCTCTCTCCGACCATAAGGACAAGGGCTTCCGGAGAAATCCGGGAGCCCTTCGTCGTTTCGGCCTGTCTTCCTGGCTTGGATTCACGGGCCTGAATTCATGTTCTGGCGGCATGGCAAAAATGCGTATGACAGGCTGTGACTTTGCATTGCGCTGCCAGCCGGAACCGTTTATACACCCCCTCCACCGACGGACGGCGCACTCCAGAGTGACAGGCCGGCGGTGACAGGACCGGAGAGTAGCTCAGCCTGGTAGAGCACTGCTTTCGGGAGGCAGGGGCCGGAGGTTCGAATCCTCTCTCTCCGACCATAAGGACAAGGGCTTCCGGAGAAATCCGGGAGCCCTTCGTCGTTTCAGGACGGTGTCAGCCCCTTCACACCGTGCACAGGAACCGCCGCTCCGCCCCCTCCAGCACCAGGGCGGTCAGGCGGTTGGTGGCGTAGGCGCCGGTGTCGATGCCGATGCGGTTCGGCAGCAGTTCCGGTTCGGGCGCGATGGTGTGGCCGTGGACGATCACCTTGCCATGGTCGATGCGGGAGGCGAGGAACGCGTCCCGGATCCACAGCCGGTCCTTGTCCTCCTGCCGGTCGAGCGGCACGCCGGGACGGACGCCGGCATGGACGAAATGATAGTCGCCGATGGTCAGATGGCAGCGCAACCCCGTCAGGAAGGCGCGGTGATGGGCCGGCAGCAGGCTGTTCAGCATCGCTTGCGCCTGCTCCAGATGCTCCGGCGGGGCGTCGGCGGCGGGTGCGGGGATGCCGTAGCTCTCCAGGGTCGCGTCGCCGCCATAGGTCAGCCAGCCGGGGGCGACGCGCAGATCGCTGAGGAAGCCCAGCAGGGTGTCCTCGTGGTTGCCACGCAGGAACACCGCGCCTAAGACCGGTGGCAGACCGCAGGCCAGCCGTTCGATCACCAGCCGCGAATCCGGGCCGCGATCGACGTAATCACCGAGGAAGACGATGTATTTCAGCAGGTTCGGCGCCTGCGCCGCATCGCGGGCGATCTGGCCCATCATCTGGTCGAGCAGGTCGAGCCGGCCATGGATGTCGCCGACCGCATAGACGCGCATGCCGCGCGGCACCGATGCGGGCCCCGTCCGGCCGGACGAGGTGGCGCCCGCCGTGGCTTCCGTCCACAGTTTCCGTGCCAGGTTCAACACGTCGCCGTTCCCGCCATCGCCATTCCCGCCTTCTCACCTGTGTCGGGGCCGCGACCTCTTCAAGAGGTCTCTCCTGTTGCACCGCACTCACACCACCGGAGGGGCGACCCCGCAAGAGACGAGGTCGCGCGACGACAGCAGCGGCCGGCGCAGCCGTCCGGCGGCGATGTCGGCCCGCAGCGTCCCGCCGTCGGCGGCGCGCACCCGCTCCAGCTCCGCCCGGTTGGCCTCGAAGAAGGGATTCCGTTCCGACGAGTTCACCGGCCGGGCATGCTCCAGGTGATAGAGCGGGCCGGGCACCCGCTCCACCCCCAGGCCCAGCCTTTGGAAACGCTCGACGATCTCGTCATCCTCATAGCCCCAGGACAGGAAGGCCTCGTTGTAGCCGCCATTGGCCAGCAGCCTTTCGCGGTCGAAGAAGGCGCCGCCGCCGGGGGAGTTGCGGTGCATGATCGGGAAGCGCGGGCAGACGGCGTTCAGCGGCGCCGCCGACAGCGTGTGGCCGAAGCGCAGGACCTCCCGCCCCATGATCCAGAAGAACAGGCCGTTGTAGGGGAAGACCAGCCCGCCGCCGCGGCGCACTGCGTCGCGGGCCAGCGCATATTGCACCGGATCCACCACGATGTCGGTGTCGTGCAGGGCGACGATCGGCGTCTCCGCCGCCTCGACCATGCGGTTGATCAGATGGGCCTTGTGGGTGAAGGGCGTGTCGTTGCCGCGCAGATGCAGATGGCGGCAGCGGGCGGCCAGATCGGGGCCGAGCGCGGCGGCCACGTCGCTCGGTCCGTCCTTGTCCTCGCCGATCAGCAGGGTGGCGTCGACATGCTTCAGCAGGAAGCCGACGATCCAGCGCAGGTTGCGCTTGCGGTCGTCGCTGTCGGCCCGGAAGGGGATCAGGATCGTGGTGTCGCGCAGGTCGTGCCGCCCGTCGGGGAGCCGCGCCGCCATCGCCGCCTGCCGGGTGCGGAAGGCGGCCTCCTGCACGGCCAGCCGCTCGCGCGACAGCTCGTCGGCGGGATTCAGCGCCAGCGCCATCTCATAGAAATGCACCGCGGCGCCGGGCCGCCCGAGATCGGCCTCGATGTCGCCATGCTGGCGCCAGCCGGCCGGGTAATGGGGGTGGCGGTCCAGCAGGGTGTCGAGCGCCGCCAGCGCCTCGTCCAGCCGGCCGGCGCCCTGCAAGGCCTCGCTCAGGTGATAGTCGCAGTCGGGAAAGTCGGGGCGCAGCGCCAGGGCGCGGCGGTAGGCGACGATCGCCTCCTCCGTCCTCAGCGCGCGGTGGTGCAGGGTGCCGAGATTGAACAGGGCGTCGGCGTCGGGCGCCCGCTCCACCGAGCGGGACAGCAGATCGAACGCGCGGTCCATGTCGCCCCGGCGGCCGGCGATGAAGCCCATCCGGTGCAGCGCCTCGGCATTGCCGGGATCGGCATCGAGGATGCGGGCGTAAAGCTCCTCGCCCTCGGCCAGCCGTCCGGCTTTGAGATGGTCGAGGGCGATGGCGAGCGCCTCGTCGAGGGTCACGGTCCGGCCGCTGCTGGGCATGGAGTTTGATTCCGTTGCGAATCGAAGGACTTCGGCGATTCCACTTTGACACAGAGGGGGCGTGCGGTGGAATCTTCGGCCGATCGGATCGGGACCGATCCGCAGTGCGTCCAGCCAAAAGGCACCCGCAGCATCATGACCAACGATCATAAGAACCGTTCCGCCGGAGGACTCGCCCTTTCCCGCCGCACGCTCGGCCAGGCGGCCATCGCCGGCGGCGTGCTGGCCGGCTTCGGCCGCGCCCCGGCTTTTGCCCAGGACACCACGCTGAAGGTCGGCGTGCTGCTGCCGCGCTCCGGCCTGCTGGCGCAGGCGGGGCAGGCCTGCCAGCGCGGCGCCGACATCGCGCCGGCGGTGCTGTCCGATCTCGGCTACAAGGTGGAGGTGCTGTCGGCCGACACCGAATCGAACGCCGACGTCGCCCGCTCGCGCACCGAGAAGCTGATCAATGACGGCGCCCATGTCATCGTCGGCGCCTTCGACAGCGGCCAGACCGCCGCCGCCGCCCAGGTCTGCGAACAACGCGGCGTGCCGCTGGTGATGAACATCGCCGCCGCCGACAAGCTGACGGAACAGGGCTACAAGACGGTCTTCCGCAACTTCCCGACCTCCACCATGCTGGTGTCGAACGGGATGTCGCTGATGAAGGAGCTGTTCGCCGCCACCGGCGCCACGCCGAAGACGGCGGTGTTCCTGCACGCCAACGACACCTTCGGCATGGCGAACAAGGCCGCCATCGACGCGCTGTTCCCCAAGCTCGACATGCCGTTCCAGATCGTGGAGTCGATCTCCTACGATCCCAAGGCGCAGGATCTGGCGGTGGAGGTGGCCAAGGCCAAGGGCACCGGGGCCGAACTCGCCATCGTGACCACCCGCGCCAACGACGCCATCATGCTGGTGCGCGAGATGGTGAAGCAGCGCTGGGAGCCCAAGGGCATCGTCTCCCCCGGTTCGCCCGGCCTCTATGACGAGCAGTTCTACAAGGTTCTGGGCAAATACGCCGACTACGCCATCACCAACCTGCCCTGGTACGATCCCAAGGCGGCGATGACCAAGCGGGTCGAGGCGGCCTTCAGGAAGCAGTTCCCGAACGACCGTTTCGAGGGCTACGCCTTCAACGTCGCCTTCACCTTCGAGGCGATCCTGATCGCCGCCGACGCCTTCAAGCGCGCCGGCACCGCCGAGGCGTCGGCCATGCTGGCGGCGCTGCGCCAGACCAACCTGTCGGACAAGCTGATGGTCGGCCCGGCGATCACCTTCGACGACAAGGGGCAGAACACCAACCTGATCTCCGCCTGCATCCAGAACCACAAGCTGCGCCCGACCGTGGTGCTGCCGAAGGCGTCGGCCGAAGCCGACCCGGTCTTCCCGGCGCCGGGCTGGGGCAAGCGGGGGTGACGTGACGCGTGCCGACCTCCCTCTCCCGCCTCGGGAGAGGGCTCGCGTCAGCCCCCCTCAGCTCCCCGGCGCCCGCGGCGCGCTCCAGTTGCGCAGCACGCTGACCACGCGCAGCACGAACACGGCGAGCGCGCCGACCACCGCGACCGGCACCGCCGGCAGGTCCAGCCGCTGGCCGGCGATCACCACCACCGCCCCCAGCAGCGAGGCCATGGCGTAGATCTCCTCGCGCAGCACCCGCGGCACCTCGGCGACCAGCAGGTCGCGCATCGCCCCGCCGCCGCAGGCGGTCATCACCCCCAGGAGGGCGGCCGGCAGCGGGCTGAGGCCATAGGCCAGCGCCTTGCCGCAGCCGGCGACGGTGAACAGCCCCAGTCCGGCGGCGTCCAGCACCATCACCGGCTTGCCCAGCCGGTTGATCGGCTTGTGGAACAGGAAGGCGGCGAACCCGGCGGCGAGCGCCACCATTAGATAGCGGTCGTCGCGCAGGCTGGCCGGCGGCAGCGCGCCGATCAGCAGGTCGCGCATCACGCCGCCGGCCAATGCCGCCGCCAGCGACAGCACCAGCACCCCGAACAGATCCAGCCGCTTGCGCACCGCCAGCGTCCCGCCGCTGAGCCCGAAGACGAAGACGCCGATGAAATCCATCACCGTCAGCAAGGTGGACAGGTCGGCGGGCATGGGAATGGGAAGCGGCGGCATGGTCGGACTCTGGGGCGGGCTCTGTGGGACTTCATCTGCCCACCGATTGAGCACAACCGGCCCCGCCGCGCCAAGCGAAACCTCCGCCATTGTCGGGCGCCCCGCGGCGATCCGCCCCTTGACCTTCCAGCGGCTGGAAGCCCCATATCCCCTCATGCCGAGCGGAATCGAAGGAGAACCGGCATGACCACGACCCAGCCCAGCAGTGGTGCGACGGCCCCCGCCGGTCCGCCCCCCGGTCCGCCCACCGATCTCGATATCGGTGTGTCGGGCATGACCTGCGCCTCCTGTGTCCGCCGGGTTGAGAAGGCTTTGGGCCGGCTACCGGGCGTCACCGCCGTCTCGGTCAATCTGGCGACGGAGCGGGCGAGGGTGAGCTTCGCCGACCGGCCCGACGCCAAGGCCGCGGCGGAGGCCGTCGAAGCCGCCGGCTTCCAGGCCGAACGGCGGGCGTTCGACCTGTCGGTCACCGGCATGACCTGCGCGTCGTGCGCCGGCCGGGTGGAGAAGGCGCTGAACCGGCTGCCCGGCGTGGAGTCGGCGACGGTCAATCTGGCGACCGAGCGCGCCCATGTCGTCGTCTTCGCCGACAGCCTCGACGGCGCCGATCTGGTCGCGGCGGTGGAGAGGGCCGGCTATGGCGCCGCCCCCATCACCGAGGGTGGCGAGCGGGCGGCGGAGGAGGCTCGCGCCGACCGTGGCCGGCGCGAGCTGCGCCATGTGCTGATCGCCGCCGCGCTGTCGCTGCCGTTGCTGGTGGGCATGGCCGGCGACCTGTTCGGGGCCGACTGGATGCTGCCGGGTTGGGCGCAGTTGATCCTCGCCGGCATCGTTCAGGTCTGGCTGGGCGCCCGCTTCTACCGCGCCGGCTGGAACGCGCTGCGGGCGGGGGCCGGCAACATGGATCTGCTGGTGGCGCTCGGCACCTCGGCGGCCTGGGGGCTCAGCCTCTATCTGCTGCTGACCGCGCATCCGGGCCACCAGCCGCATCTCTATTTCGAAGCCTCCTCGGTGCTCATCACCTTCGTGCTGTTCGGCAAATGGCTGGAGGCGCGGGCCAAGGGCCAGACCGCGGCGGCGATCCGCGCGCTGATGGATTTGCGTCCCGCCACCGCCCGGCTGCGCCGTGACGGCGTGGAGACCGAGGTGCCGGTGGAGCGCGTCCGCGTCGGCGATCATGTGGTCGTCCGTCCCGGCGAGCGGGTGCCGGTCGATGGCCGGGTGGTCGAGGGTGGCGGCGGCGTTGACGAATCGATGCTGACCGGCGAGAGCCTGCCGGTCGACAAGGAACCGGGGTCGCGCGTCACCGGCGGCTCGATCAACGGCGACGGGCTGCTGGTGGTCGAGACCATGGCGGTCGGCACCGAAACCATGCTGGCGCGGATTGTCCGCATGGTGGAGGGCGCCCAGGCGTCGAAGGCGCCGATCCAGCGGCTGGTCGACCGGGTCAGCGCGCTGTTCGTTCCGGCGGTGCTGGCCGTCGCGGCGCTGACGCTCGCCGGCTGGTGGATCTTCGGCGGCGATCCGGAGACGGCCATCGTCACCGCCGTCTCGGTTCTGGTCATCGCCTGTCCCTGCGCGCTGGGGCTGGCGACGCCAACCGCCATCATGGTCGGCACCGGCGTCGCCGCCCGCCATGGCATCCTGATCAAGGATGCCGAGGCGCTGGAACGCGCCCATGCCCTGACCGCCGTCGCCTTCGACAAGACCGGCACGCTGACCGAAGGCAAGCCGCGCGTGACCGACCTTCTCCCGGCCGATGGCGTCGATGAGCAAACCCTGCTGGGCCTCGCCGCCGCGCTTCAGGCCGGCAGCGAGCATCCGCTCGCCCATGCGCTGCGTGACCGCGCCCTGGCGGCGGGCATCGCGATGGAGCCGCTGAGCGGGTTCCGCGCGCTGGCCGGGCGGGGTGTCGCCGGGACGGTGGCGGGGCGCCGCCTGCAACTCGGCAACGCCCGCGCGCTGGCGGAGGCCGGCTTGGAGCCCGGTCCGCTGGCCGGCCCGCTGGCCGAACCGGCGGACGCGCTGGCCGCATCCGGCCGCACCCTGTCCTGGCTGATCGAGGCTGGCGAAACGCCACGGCTGCTCGGTCTCGTCGCCTTCGGCGATACGGTGAAGGACGGCGCCGTCACCGCCATCGCCGCGCTGACGGCGCAGGGGGTCGAGCCGGTGATGGTGACCGGCGACGGCTGGGGTGCGGCGCGCTCCGTCGCCGCGGCGCTGGGCATCGGGCGGGTGTTCGCCGAGGTGTTGCCGGGCGACAAGGCCGCCGTGGTCGCGGCGCTGAAGGGGGAGGGCCGGGTGGTCGGCATGGTCGGCGACGGCATCAACGACGCGCCGGCGCTCGCCGCCGCCGATGTCGGCATCGCCATGGCGACCGGCACCGACGTGGCGATGCACAGCGCCGGTGTCACCCTGATGCGCGGTGATCCCCGGCTGGTCGCCGGGGCGATCGACGTGTCGCGGCGGACCTACGCCAAGATCCGCCAGGGGCTGTTCTGGGCCTTCGCCTACAATATTGTCGGCATTCCGCTGGCGGCGTCGGGCCATCTCAGCCCGGTTCTGGCGGGGGCGGCGATGGCGCTGAGTTCGGTCAGCGTGGTGGTGAACGCCCTCACCCTGCGCGGCTGGACGCCGCCGGATACCGGAGGAGGGATGCGATGAGGGACGGCATGACCATCGGGGACGCCGCCAAGGCGTCGGGCGTGAACGCCAAGCTGATCCGCTACTATGAGTCGATCGGCCTGATTCCGGAGGCGGCGCGGACGGCGTCGGGCTATCGCGTCTACAGCGACCGTGACGTCAATGTGCTGCGCTTCGTCAAGCGGGCGCGGACCTTGGGCTTCGGCATCGAGCGCATCCAGAAGCTGGTCGGCCTGTGGCAGGACCGTTCGCGATGCAGTTCGGAGGTCAAGCGGATCGCCTTGCGGCACATCGGCGAGTTGGACGCCAAGATCGCCGAGTTGCAGGCGATGCGCGACACGCTGCACGAGCTCGCCGACGCCTGCCATGGCGACGAACGGCCGGATTGCCCGATCCTGAAGGATCTGGCGTCGTGAACTCCCCGCCCGCGCGCCCGGCTTCCGCAATGCTTTCATGCGAAATTGCTTCGACCGCGAGTTGACCGGCGCCCCTTATGCTGGCGGCCATGTCGAACGCCCCCGCACCGCCCTTCGCTTCCGCTCCCTCCTCCGCAACCCGTCGGCCGCCGGCCGTGGCGGCCGACGGTCTTCCGGTTCCGCAACGCTATTGGGCGATGGCGGCGATGACCGTGGCGCTGATCATGGCGGTGCTGGACGGGGTGGTCGCCAACATCGCCCTGCCGACGATCCAGCGCGAATTCGCCGTCGACGCGGCCAGCGCCATCTGGGTGGTCAACGCCTATCAGATGGCGGTCACCGTCTCGCTGTTCCCGCTGGCCTCGCTGGGCGACATCATCGGCTACCGCAAGGTCTACTGTGTCGGTCTGGCGGTCTTCGTCGTCGCCTCGCTGGCCTGCGCGCTGTCGCCGAACCTGCCGGTGCTGACCGTCGCCCGCGTGCTTCAGGGCATCGGCGGAGCGGGCATCATGAGCGTCAATCTGGCGCTGGTCCGCCACATCTACCCATCCAACCGTCTCGGCCGCGGGGTGGGATACAACGCGATGATCGTCGCCGTCTCCTCGGCGGCGGGGCCCAGCCTGGCGGCGCTGATCCTCTCGGTCGCCTCCTGGCCCTGGCTGTTCGCGGTGAATGTGCCGCTCGGGCTGGCGGCGCTGGCGGTGGCGGTGCGGGCGTTGCCGCTGTCCAACCCCGCCGGCCACCGCTTCGACTGGCGCAGCGCCGCGCTGAACGCCGTCACGCTCGGCCTGCTGATCGTCGGCTTCAAGGGGATGGACGGCAGCCAGTCCCCCTGGCTGGTGGCGCTGGAACTGGCGGCGGCGCTGGCGCTCGGCGCGACGCTGGTTCGGCGCGAACTGGCGCAGGCGGCGCCGCTGCTGCCGGTCGATCTGCTGCGCCGGCCGGTCTTCGCCCTGACGGTGGTGACCTCGGTCTGCTCCTTCGCCGCGCAGAACATCGTCTTCGTCTCCATGCCGTTCTTCTTCGAGGATGTGCTGAACCGCTCGCTGGCCGAATCCGGGCTGCTGATGACGCCCTGGCCGCTGATGGTGGCGCTGATCGCGCCGATCTCCGGCCGGCTGGCCGACCGCTACGAGCCGACGCGGCTGGCGTCGCTCGGGCTGCTGGCCTTCGCGTCCGGCCTCGCCCTGATGGCGCTGCTGCCGCCCGATCCGTCGACGCTGGACATCGTCTGGCGGATGGCGCTGGCCGGTTTCGGCTTCGGCCTGTTCCAGACCCCGAACAACAAGGTGCTGGTCAGCAGCGCGCCCAAGGAGCGCAGCGGCGGCGCCAGCGGCATCCAGGCGACCGCCCGGCTGCTGGGCCAGACTCTGGGCGCCGCCACCGTCGGGCTGGTCTTCACCGCCATCGGCAAGGCGGACGGCAGCGTCCTGGTGCTCTGGCTCGGCGCCGGCCTGTGTCTCGTCGCCTGTGTGAGCGGCATCCTCCGCCGCCGCCGCCCGTCCGCCGTCTGATGGTCTACGGCTTGTCGGGTTGTTGGGCCTCGGGCTGCCGGCTTTCGGGGCGGGTCAGCGTCGGCTCGTCGCCATAGGCGAAGGTCGGCGCCCTGGCGAACTCCGCCTGACCGATCTCCAGTGTCGGTCCGTCGGGACCGCTGCCCAGAATGCCCGCCGGCAATGCCACCAGCTTCTCGCCCAGCCCGAGCACCTCGTTCGGCGCGACCACGATGCGCTCCACCCGGTCGCCGGTCCGGTCCATGGTGAAATCGATGATGCGGCCGGCCGGCCGGCCGTCGCGGGTGCGCAGTTCCGTCCCCACCATTGTCCGCGCCTGTTCCGGGTCGAATGCCGGCGGCGGCAGGGCGGCCACCGGCGGGGACGCCGGTCCGGCCGGTCCGGCGGCGGGGGCCGGGGCCTGCATCTCGCGCGACGGCGCTTCGCCGCTGACACCCGGCGGGGAGGTGATCTCTCCGGTCGCCGGCTGGTCGTCCGGCCGTGGCGCCGTCATCAGCGGCGCCGTCATTGGCGGCGGGGCGGCGGCGCTGTCCGGCGCCGGCATGGTCTGGGCGTCGGCGGCGGCGGTGCCGACCAGCAGCAGTGCCGCGGCCGGCGCAAGCAAGGGGGAGCGAAGCATGAGGGCGACCCTTCCATTCGGATTCGGTATCGCCCCGGTAAACAGCGCGAAGGACCCGCGGGTTGCCGTCCCTCACCGCAAGGGTGTCAGCTTCCGTCGCGTTTCAGCAGGAAGACGCCCTGTTCGCCCAGCAGGTTGGCGAAGCCGGAATGGGCGCGGCTGATCACCCGGCCGGCGCGGTCGATGATGCGGCTCTGCTCGATGGTGATGCCGATCTCCTCCGTCAGGACGACGAAGTCGCGCAGCGTGCAGAAATGGATGTTGGGCGTTTCCCACCACTGGTAGCCCAGCTTCTCCGTCACCGGCATCCGGCCGGTCAGCAGCAGCTGGGTGCGGACGCGCCAATAGCCGAAATTGGGCACCGACACGATGGCGCGGCGGCCGATGCGGCACATCATCCCCAGCACGTCGCGCGGCTGCCGCATCGCTTGAAGGGTCTGGCCCAGGATGACGTAATCGAAAGCGTCGGCCGGGTAATCCTTCAGGTCGGTCTCGGCATCGCCCTGGATCACCGACAGGCCGTGCGCCACGCATTGCCGGACGCCGTCCATGCTGAGTTCGATGCCGCGCCCGTCGACATTCTTGGTGTGGGCCAGATAATCCAGCAGGGCGCCGTCGCCGCAGCCGACGTCAAGCACGCGGCTGTTCGGCTCCACCATCTCGGCGATCAGCTTCAGGTCGTCGCGAATGTCCAGCATGGCGTTTCGTTCCGTCCCCAATCAGCGCGCGCGGCGGCGGACGGACAGGCCGCGATGTTCGGCGCAGCCCTCCAGGAAGCCGTGGATGACCTGATGGAACTCCGGCTCGTCCAGCAGGAAGGCGTCATGGCCCTTGTCGGTCTCGATCTCCACGAAGCTGACATTGGCGGCGACGGCGTTCAGCGCATGCACGATGGCCCGCGATTCGGAGGTCGGGAACAGCCAGTCGCTGGAGAAGCTGGCGAGGCAGAAGCGCACCGGCGTGGTCTTCCCGCCCGGCCGGAAGGCGTTGGCCAGCGATCCGCCCGCATCGGCGGCGAGGTCGAAATAATCCATCGCCCGGGTGATGTAGAGGTAGGAATTGGCGTCGAACCGCTCGACGAAGGCCGCCCCCTGGTAGCGCAGATAGCTCTCGACCTGGAAATCGGCGTCGAACCCGTAGGTGATCGACTTGCGGTCCTGCAAATTGCGGCCGAACTTGCGGTGCAGCGCCGCTTCCGACAGGTAGGTGATATGGGCGGCCATGCGGGCGACGGCCAGACCGGCCTCCGGCCGGGTGCCCTCCAGCAGATAATTGCCGCCGCGCCATTCCGGGTCGGCCATGATCGCCTGGCGCCCGACCTCGTGGAAGGCGATGTTCTGCGCCGAATGGCGGGCGGCGGTGGCGATCGGCACCGCGGCGAACACCGATTCGGGATAGGCCACCGCCCATTGCAGCACCTGCATGCCGCCCATCGAGCCGCCGATGACGCAGAACAGCTTCTCGATGCCGAGATGCTCGACCAGCAGCTTCTGCGCCCGCACCATGTCGCCGATGGTCACCACCGGGAAGGACAGGCCATAGGGCTGGCCGGTGGCGGGATCGATGTCCTTCGGCCCGGTGCTGCCCAGGCAGCCGCCCAGCACGTTGGAGCAGATGACGAAATAGCGGTCGGTGTCCACCGGCTTGCCGGGGCCGACCAGCATCTCCCACCAGCCGGGCTTGCCGGTGACCGGGTGCTTCTCCACGACGAAATGATCGCCGGTCAGGGCGTGGCAGATGAAGATGGCGTTGGATTTGTCGGCGTTCAGCCTGCCGTAGGTCTGGTAGGCGATCTGGAAGCCGCCGATCTCGATGCCGCTGTCCAGCCGCATCGGCCGCTCCACCGCCAGACGCACGCGCTGGCCCGGCATGACCTGGTCATTGGGGGCCGGGCCGTCGGGTGCCGGGGTGATCGGGAAGGGCTGCGGCGCGGTCGGGGACGCGGACATGGCGCTTCGTGCCTTGGGAAGCGGTTCCAGCCTGCGTGAGGCCTTGCGGCGCCTGGGCGGAAACCGTCGGTGAGCTGGATCGTAACGGGAGCGTATAGCTACGAAGCCGGCCTTTGGAGTGTCAATGTTTTCTTTGATTTCGCGACGCATGCGGACTACTACTATCCGGCTCTGCATTCAATGGTTTCGTGACCCATGGCCCCCGCCCGGACCCCGCTCGACGACTTGCGCCGCGAGATCGACCAGATCGACGACGCGATCCATGACCTGCTGATGCGCCGCGCCGCGGTGGTGGAACGCATCGGCGCGGCCAAGGGCAATGGCGCGGCGGAAGCCGGAGCGGCTCCGATCTTCCTCCGCCCGGCGCGGGAGGCGACGATCCTGCGGCGCCTGATGGCCCGCCATGCCGGCACCTTCCCCGCCCAGGTCGTGGTCCGCATCTGGCGGGAGATGATCACCGCCTTCACCCGCATGCAGGGTCCCTTCGCCGTCGCCGTCTATGCGCCGGAGGAGCGTCGCGGCTTCTGGGACGTCGCCCGCGACCATTTCGGCGGATTCGTGCCGATGACCGCCGTCAACACCCCCGCCGCCGCGCTCCGCGCCGTTTCGGAGGGGACGGCGACCGTCGCCGTCGTGCCCTATCCGGCCGAAGATGATGCTGACCCCTGGTGGCGCTTTCTGGTCTCCGCCGATGCCGGCCGCCCACAGGTGGTCGCCCGGCTGCCCTTCGGCGGGCGCGGCAACGCTCGTGGCGAGAATCGCGACGCGCTGGCCATCGCCGCCGTCCCGCACGAGCCGACCGGCGACGACCGCACCCTGCTGAGCATCGAGATCGGCGGCGATCTCAGCCGCGGCCGGCTGAAGGATTCGCTGGAGGCCTGCGGCCTGCCGCCGGTCAGCTTCTGCACCTGGCATCCCGCCGGACATGCCATCGGGATGAGCGGCGGCGGACCGTCGGTCCATCTGGTCGAGGTCGCCGACTTCGTCGCGCATGCCGACCCCCGCCTCGCCCGGCTGACGGAACGCACCGGCGACATCCCGGTGCGGGTCACCGTCGTCGGCGGCTATGCCGTGCCGCTCGCTCTGGGCTGATCTGCGCGATTGGGGCGAGCCGCCGGGGCGGCTCCCGCCTTATCCTCCACAGCCCTGACCGCGGGATGGAAAGCCAACGCCCGGATCGTTCCATCCTGTTCCATTCCATCCCGAAACCGCCCATCCACCAGCGTCGGAAGGTAAGCAGACCATGACCCAGCCGAACGGCCCGCAGCCGCGTCCGGGGATTCTCGACATCGCCGCCTATGTCGGCGGCGAGCATCAGGGTCATATCCGGCTCGCCTCCAACGAGGGGGCGCTGGGGCCGAGCCCGAAGGCGATGGAGGCCTACGCGGCGGCGGCCTCCACCCTGCACCGTTACCCCGACGGCGGCTCGGCGGGCCTGCGCGGCGCCATCGCCAAGCGCTTCAACCTGGACGCCGACCGAATCGTCTGCGGCGCCGGGTCGGATGAGATCATCAGCCTGCTGATCCGCTCCTATGCCGGGCCGGGCGACGAGGTGCTCTATTCGCAGTATGGCTTCCTGATGTACCCGATCGGCGCCAAGTCGGTCGGCGCCACCCCGGTGACGGCGCCGGAGGACGGGCTGACCGCCAGCGTCGACAATCTGCTGGCCCGCGTCACCCCGCGCACCCGGCTGGTCTTCCTCGCCAACCCGAACAACCCGACCGGCACCTATCTGCCGGCGTCGGAGGTGGCGCGGCTGCATGCCGGCCTGCCGCCGGACGTCATCCTGGTCATCGACGCGGCCTATGCCGAATACATGAACAAGGACGACTACACCGCCGGCGAGGAGCTGGTGGAGAAATTCCCCAACGTGGTGATGACCCGCACCTTCTCGAAGATCTTCGCGCTGGGCTCGCTGCGCATCGGCTGGTGCTATGGCCCGGCCGGGATCGTCGACGTGTTGAACCGGGTGCGCGGTCCCTTCAACGTGTCGAACGCCGCCCATGTCGCCGGCATCGCCGCGGTGGAGGATGCCGAATTCCTCGACCGCTCGCGCCGCCACAATGAGCAGTGGCGCGAATGGTTCGCCGCCACCGTGCGGGACCTGGGCCTGACGGTGCACCCCAGCGTCACCAACTTCATCCTGGTCGATTTCAAGGGCCAGCCCGCCGGCAAGGACGACGCCGAGGCCGCCCGCCAATTCCTGAAGGCCCGCGGCATCCTGGTCCGCCAGATGCCCTCCTACGGCCTGCCGAGCTGCCTGCGGGTGACCATCGGCACCGAGCAGGAGATGCGCGCGGTCGCCGACGCGCTGCGGGACTTTTTGAAGGCGTAACGGGCTTCCCGCCGGGGAACCCCCCCCTCTCCCCTTGAGGAGAGGGGACTCTGGCCTGCGTGTCTCACCCCCGCTTCAGCAGGAAATCGACCGTCTCCGGCCGGCCCGGCAGGTCCAGCATCGCCCGCACCGGCTCGCAGCGGCTGACGATCCGGCCGCGCCGCAGCACGAACAGGCGGGCGGCGCGGGTGCGGATCGCCTCCACCGGGCTGCCGGCCTGGAGAACCACCAGATCGGCGTTGCAGCCGGGTTCCAAACCATAGCCGTCCAGATGCAGCAGACGGGCCGGGTTGACCGTCACCGCGTCGAAGGCGGCCGTCATGCCGTCCTGGCCGGTCATCTGACCGACATGCAGCCCCATCTGCGCCACCTCCAGCATGTCGCCGGAGCCCAGCGGATACCAGGGATCCATCACGCAGTCGTGGCCGAAGGCGACGGTCAGCCCGGCCGCCATCAGCTCGGGCACGCGGGTCATGCCGCGGCGCTTGGGATAGCTGTCGTGACGGCCCTGGAGGACGATGTTGATCAGCGGGTTGGCGACCACCCCCAGCCGCGCCTCCGCCATCAGCGGGATCAGCTTGGAGACATGGTAATTGTCCATCGAGTGCATGGAGGTCAGGTGCGACCCCGTCACCCGGCCGTGCAGACCGAGCCGCTGCGTCTCGTAGGCCAGCGTCTCGACATGGCGGGACAGCGGGTCGTCGCTCTCGTCGCAATGCATGTCGACCAGCAGCCCGCGCTCCGCCGCGATCTCGCAGAGCAGCCGGACCGAGGCGGCGCCGTCGGCCATGGTCCGCTCGAAATGCGGGATGCCGCCGACGACGTCGACGCCCATGTCCAGCGCCCGGATCAGCAGCTCCTTGGCGCCGGCCGAGCGGAGAACGCCATCCTGCGGGAAGGCGACCAGTTGCAGGTCGAGATAGGGGGCGACCCGTTTCCTGACGTCCAGCAGGGCTTCGACCGCCAGCAGCCGCGGGTCGCAGATGTCGACATGGCTGCGGATCGCCAGCAGGCCGCGCCCGACCGCCCAGTCGCAGTAAGCGAGCGCTCGCTCGATGATGGCGTCCTGGGTCAGCTGCGGCTTCAGCTCGCCCCACAGCGCGATGCCTTCCAGCAGGGTGCCGCTCCGGTTCACGCGCGGCAGGCCGTAGCTGAGCGTGCTGTCCATATGGAAATGGGCATCGACGAAGGGCGGGCTGACCAGCCGGCCGGTGGCGTCGATCTCGGTGGCCGACTCTCCGGCGAGATTGGTCTCGACCGCGGCGATCCGGCCGTCCTTGATGCCGATGTCGATACCGGTGCGGCCATCCGGCAGGGTGGCGCGGCGCAGGATCAGGTCGAACATCAGCGTTCTCCTTTGCGGTACGGGATCATCAGGGCGCGCGGGTAGGAGGCCCGGCGGGCCACCAGCACCAGCGCCAGGATGCTCAGCAGATAGGGCATCATCAGGAACAGCTGATAGGGCAGCACGCCGCCGCTCGCCTGCTGCAAGCGCAGTTGCAGCGCGTCGAACACCGCGAACAGCAGGGCGCCCAGCAGAGCCTTGCCCGGCCGCCAGGAGGCGAAGACCACCAGCGCGATGCAGATCCAGCCGCGCCCGTTGACCATGTTGAAGAAGAAGGCGTTGAAGGCCGACAGCGTCAGGAAGGCGCCGGCCAGCGCCATCAGCGCGCTGCCCGCCACCACCGCGCCGATGCGGATGGCGGTGACGTTCAGCCCCTGCGCCTCGGCGGCGGCCGGATTCTCGCCGACCATCCGCACCGCCAGCCCGACCGGCGTGCGGTACAGCACATAGGCGACGACCGCGACCAGCAGGAAGGCCAGGTAGGTCAGCGGCGTCTGGGCCAGGGCGCCGGGCAGGGCCAGCGGCTGGAACGGCTCGATGGTCGGCGGGGTGCTGGCCTGCGGCAGGACGAGGCGGTAGACGAAGTATGACAGGCTGGTGCCCAGCAGGGTCACGCCGATGCCGGTCACATGCTGCGACAGGCCGAGCGGCACCGTCAGCGCCGCATGCAGCAGGCCGAGCAGCGCGCCGCAGCATGCCGCGGCCAGAACGCCGGTCCACAGGTCAGCCCCCTGATAGACCGCCATCCAGCCGGCCATGGCGCCCAGCGTCATGATGCCTTCGATGCCGAGATTCAGCACGCCGGCCCGTTCGCACACCAGCTCGCCCAGCGTGCCCAGCACATAAGGGGTGGCGATGCGCAGCACGGCGGTCCAGAAGGCGGCGGACAGCAGGATGTCGAGGATGATCGACAGGAAATCCATGGCCCCTTACCCCCGCCGCAGCCGGTAGCGCGCCAGCAGCCCGGCCACCAGCATGCACAGGAGGCTTGTGGCGACCAGGACGTCGGCGATGTAGTTGGGAACCGGCATGGCCCGGCTCATGGCGTCGGCGCCGACGAAGATGCCGGCGATGAACAGCGCCGCCCCCACCACGCCGATGGGGTGCAACTGCGCCAGCATGGCGACGACGATGCCGCTGTAGCCGAAGCCGGGCGACAGGTCGAGCGTCAGATAGCCTTTCAGCCCGCAGACCTCCGCAGCACCGGCCAGCCCGGCCAGCCCGCCCGACAGCAGGGCGGTGCGCAGCATGACCCGCGTCACCGGCATGCCGGCGAAGGCGGCGGCGCGCGGGTTGGCGCCGACCGCCCGGTTCTCGTAGCCCCAGATGGTGCGGGTATCGACCAGCCACAGCAGAACCGACAGGCCGAGCGCGATGGCGAGCCCGGCGTGCAGGCGGGTGCGCGCCACCAGCTTGGGCAGCTCCGCCGCCTCGATCACCGGGGCCGATTGCGGCCAGCCCATGCCCATCGGGTCCTTCAGGGCGCCTTCCAGCAGCATCGAGACCAGCAGCAGGACGACGAAGTTCAGCAGCAGCGTGGTCACCACCTCGTCGACGCCGAAGCGGACCTTCAGCACGGCGGGGCCGAGCAGGGTGACGCCGCCCGCCGCCATGCCGGCGATCATCACCACCGGGATCAGCGCCCAGGCCGGCAGGTCGAGCATGCCGCCGCCAACCACCACGGCGGCCAGCGCGCCCATGTAGAGCTGGCCCTCCGCCCCGATGTTCCACAGCCTGGCGCGGAAGGCGACGGCGGCGGCCAGCCCGGTCAGGATCAGCGGGGTGGCGCGGGTCAGCGTCTCGGTCAGGGCGAAGCGCGAGCCGACGGCGCCTTCGAACAGCAGGCCGTAGGCGCGCAGCACCGGGGCGCCGGTCCAGGCGACCAGCAGGGCGCAGAGCGCCAGCGCCGCGACCACGGCGCCCACCGGCGCCAGCAGCCGCAGGGCGAGCGGGGTATCGGTGCGCGGTTCAAGCCGCATGAACGGTCTCCGGCAGGATGTCGCGCAAAATGTCCCAATGCCCGGCCATCAGCAGGCCGAGCTGGCTGACCGACACCCGGTCATGCGGCAGCAGCGGGGTGAGACGCCCGTGATAGGCGACGGTGACGCAGTCGGCCAGCGCCAGGATCTCGTCCAGATCCTCGGAGATCAGCAGCACCCCGGCCCCGGCGGCGCGGGCGTCGAGCAAGCGGCCGTGGACGTAGGACACGGCACCGATGTCGAGCCCGCGCGTCGGCTGGCTCGCCAGGATCAAATCCGGCCCATGGGCCAGCGTGCGGCCCAGGATCAGCTTCTGCATGTTGCCGCCCGACAGCAACTGGGTGCGGGCGTCGGGGCCGGGGCAGCGGACGTCGAACTCCTCGATCACTCTGCGGGCGTAGGCCCTTGCCGCGCCCCGCCGCAGCACGCCGAAGCGGGAGAAGGCGCGGTCGTGGTAGCGCTCGGCGATCAGGTTCTCCCACACCGCCATGGCGCCGACCAGACCGGCGCTGTGCCGGTCCTCCGGGATGCGGGCGACGCCGCGCCGGACCATGTCGGCCGGGTCGCCATGCTCCACCACGCTGCCTTTCAAGGACAGCCTGCCGGCGTCGGGGCGGATCAGGCCGCTGACCAGCTCCGCCAGTGCCGTCTGGCCGTTGCCCGACACGCCGGCGATGCCGACCACCTGATGGCGGCGCACCGTCAGCTCGACCGCGTCGAGCAGCGGACGGCCATGGCCGGAGGCCACCGTGACGCCCGCCAGCTCCAGCACCGGCTCGCCGGGGCTGAGCGGGGCGGGGGCCGGTGGCTTGACGCCGCGGCCGACCATCAGTTCGGCGAGCTTGGCGCGGTCGGTGGAGGCGGTGGCGTGGGTGGCGACCAGCTTGCCGGCGCGCAGCACGGCGACGGTGTCGCTGGCGGCGAAGACCTCGTTCATCTTGTGGCTGATGAAGACGACGGCGAGCCCGTCGGCGGTCAGCCGGCGCAGCGTGTCGAACAGCCCGGCCGATTCCTGCGGCGTCAGCACCGCCGTCGGCTCGTCGAGGATCAGGATGCGGGCGTCACGGTAGAGCGCCTTCAGGATCTCCACCCGCTGGCGCTCGCCGACCGACAGGTCGCCGACCAGCGCATCCGGCCGCACCTCCAGCCCGAAGCGCTGGGACAGGTCGAGCAGCCGGCGGCGGGCCGCACCCCGGTCGGAACGCCAGCGCCACAGCGATTCGGTGCCGACGGCGATGTTGTCCAGCACCGACAGATTGTCCGCCAGGGTGAAATGCTGGTGGACCATGCCGATGCCGGCCCCCAGCGCCGCGCGGGGCGAGCCCGGCGGCAGCGGGCGGCCGAACGCCTCGATGGTTCCCTCGTCGGCGACGTAATGGCCGAAGAGGATGTTCATCAGGGTGGTCTTGCCGGCGCCATTCTCGCCCAGCAGAGCCAGCACCTCGCCGGCGCGCAGCGTCAGCGAGATGCCGTCATTGGCGAGCAGCGGGCCGAACCGCTTGGAAATGCCGGCGAGCCGGAGGACGACCTCCGGCCCGCCATTCAGGGCTTCCGACATCGGGGAGGCGCCGGGCGTCACATCGTCGACTTCGGTTCGGCGTCGTTGACCTTCACGGTGAACTTGCCGTCGCGGATCTGCTGCTCGCGCTCCTTGACCTTCGCCTTGATGGCGTCGGGAACCTTCGCTTCGAAGGTGCCGAGCGGGGCGAGGCTGGAGCCCTTGTGCGCCATCATGCTGTAGGGGCCGTAATCCTCGGCCTTGTAGCCGCCGGCCTTCACCGCGGCGATGGCGCGCTCCACCGACGGCTCCATGTGCCAGAGCGCGCTGGCGACGACGGTGTCGGGATATTGCGGCTGGGTGTCGATGACGTTGCCGATGGCGAGCACCTTGCGCTCCTTGGCGGCATCCGACACGCCGAAGCGCTCGGCATACATCACGTCGGCGCCGCGGTCGATCATGGCGAAGGCGGCCTCCTTGGCCTTGGGCGGGTCGAACCAGGAGCCGATGAAGCTGACCGAGAACTTGACCTGCGGGTTGACCTCCTTGGCGCCTTCCATGAAGGCGTTCATCAGGCGGTTGACCTCGGGGATCGGATAGCCGCCGACCATGCCGATGACGTTCGACTTGGTCATGCCGCCGGCGACCATGCCGGAGAGATAGGCCGGCTCCTGGATGTAGTTGTCGAAGACCGAGAAGTTCGGCTCCTGCGGCTTGAAGCTGGAGCCCATGACGAAGGCGGTCTTCGGATAATCCTTGGCGACGGCGCGGGCGGCGCGTTCCACCCCGAACACCTCGCCGAACACGAGCTGCTGGCCGGCTTCGGCATATTGGCGCATCACGCGCTCATAATCGGTGTTGGCGACCGATTCGGCCCAGACATACTCGATCTCGCCACGGTCGGCGGCGGCCTTCAGCGCGACATGGATGCGGCTGACCCATTGCTGCTCGATCGGCACGGTGTAGATGCCGGCGACCTTCAGCTTGCCTTCGGCCAGCGCCGGCAGCGTCCCGCCGGCGACCGCGGCGAAGGCGAGCGCGGCGACGCCGCCCAGCACCGCGCGGCGCGTCATGTCCGCCTTCCCAAAGACCGTCATCGCCCGATCCCCCATCCTCCGAACCGACATTTCCCTGTCCCCTTCGTCGCTGAGCATCGTTGGTTGTCCATACCGGCAGCAAGGCGGCCGATCCGCCGGTACATGAATACCCGCGAATGCCTCTGCAAATCCATGAACCAAATCCATCAACCGGTAAGGGCCCTGCCTGCAAATGCAACGGAAATGCCATCGGCCGCAGCCGCCGTCCGCCTTGCCGGAGTGGCGTTCCGGCCGGTCAGGACGCCGCTGTATGGCTGAAAAAAGGGCAGCGTTTCTTGGCGGTTTGGTCAAGATTCTGGCGCCCCGCTCCTCGCCTGATCAGGAGGTGTCCCGTTGCCCGGCACGCTTTCCGGTATATTTTCCGGCATCGCTCCGGCAGCGGTCGGAGCAGTATTTCACCTCCTCCCACACCCGTTCCCATTTCTTGCGCCAGGTGAAGGGGCGGTTGCAGACCGGGCAGGTCTTGGCCGGCAGATCGGCCTTCCTGACGCCCCTCATGCCGGGCCGCCGCCCAGCACCGCGGCGGGACGGCGCAGCACCGGATCGAAGGGGTTCAACTGGCGGCTGATCGCGGACGACTCGCGCTTCAGGATGTCGACCACCACCGGCAGCCTTTCCTCGTTCAGCCTTTCGCTGATGGTGCCGACGCTGAGTGCGGCCACCGCGTGGCCGTCGCGGTCCAGCACCGGAACCGCGACGCCCGACATGCCCGGCAGCAGGCCGGTGGAGCGGCTGGCATAGCCCAGATCGCGCACCCGGGCGATCTCGGTGCGCAGATAGACCTCGTCGATGATGCCGACCCCCTGCATGCGCGGCAGGTTGAAGCGGATCACCTCCTCCCGTTCCTCCTCGTGCAGGAAGGCGAGGATTGCGAGGCTGCCCTGGCCGACGCCCAGCGTCACCCGGCCGCCGATGTCGCCGGTGAAGGAGCGGATGGGGAAGGGGCCCTCGCTGCGGTCCAGACACACCGCGTCGAAGCCGCTGCGCACCAGCAGGAAGATGGTGTCGCGCAGGGTCGCCGACAGGCGCAGCAGGATCGGCCGGCAGATGTCGCGCAGATTGTTCGGGTTGCCGGCCTGGGCGGCCAGTCCGAACAGGTCGATGCCCAGCCGGTAGCGCTTGGTCGCCTTGTCGGCCTCCACCATCCCCTCCTCCACCAGGATTTTCAGCAGGCGGTGGACGGTCGGCGGGGTCAGGTCGAGGCCGCGGGCGATGTCGGTCAGCCTGGCCCCCGTCTCGTTGAAGGAGGCCAGCAGCCGCAGGATCGCCAGCCCGCGTTGCAGGCTGGACTTGCCCCCGGCTTCGTCGCCGCCCGCAGCGTTCCTGGGTTCGGCCGCGCTGGAACCGGTTTCGCGGAGATCGGCGGTCATATTCGGCTCGCTACGAAAATTGATGATGTCTGCCGCCCCATCTATTCCGTATATCGGAAGCTTTTGCAAAATCATTTCTTTCTATGGAAAAAGCGGATTGACGCGAATGGTCGGGAGACGGAACCATCGGAGCAACAGGTGGGGCCCGGAGACCGGAGCCGTTTGTCGCAAGAGGGAGAATTCCCCCGTGTCGTTCCTCGAATTGAAAAACATCACCAAGCGTTACGGCCCGCTGACCGCGGTCGGTGACGTCTCGCTGTCGGTGGAGAAGGGGGAGTTCGTCTCTCTGCTCGGGCCGTCGGGCTGCGGCAAGACCACGACCCTCCAGATGATCGCCGGTTTCGTCGAGCCGTCGGCCGGCACCATCCGGCTGGACGGGCGCGACATCACGCATGCCAAGGCGAACAGCCGGGGACTGGGCATCGTGTTCCAGAGCTACGCGCTGTTCCCGCACATGACCGTCTTCGACAATGTCAGCTTCGGCCTGGAGATGCGGCGCGTGCCCAAGGGCGAGCGCAGGCCGCGGGTGGAGGAGGCGCTGTCGCTGGTCCATCTCGCCCCCTATGCCAAGCGCTATCCGCGCGAATTGTCGGGCGGCCAGCGCCAGCGCGTGGCGCTGGCGCGCGCCCTGGTGATCCGCCCGCCGGTGCTGCTGCTGGACGAGCCGCTGTCGAACCTGGACGCCAAGCTGCGCGAGGCGATGCAGTTCGAACTGCGCGAGATCCAGCGCAAGGTCGGCACCACCACCGTCATGGTCACCCATGATCAGGCGGAAGCCTTCTCGATCAGCGACCGCGTCGTGGTGATGGAGGCCGGGCGCATCACCCAGATCGACCAGCCCTATCGCATCTACGAGCATCCGGAGACGGAGTTCATCTCCCGCTTCGTCGGCAAGACCAACCTGCTGCCGGGCAAGGTCGCCAGCGCGACCGGCGCCGGCGCCACGGTGTCGCTGGCCGGCATCGCCGTGCCGGTGGAGACCGCCGGCCTGTCGGTGGGGGACACGGTGACCCTGTGCATCCGGCCGGAGAAGCTGCGCCTGACCGTGCCGTCCAACGGGCTGCTGACCGGCCGCGTCGCCGACCGCTTCTTCCTGGGCAGCCAATGGCTCTACCACATCGACGGGCCGCTCGGCACGCTGATGGTGGTGACGCCGAACGACGGCTCCGCCCCGGCGGAGCAGGGGGCGCCGGTCGGGCTGGAGTGGTCGCCCTCGGTCGTGCGCGTCCATCGCGGCGCCATGGCGGAGGCGCCCGATGTGGCGCTGGAGGTGACGGGATGAGTGGCGCCACTTCCGACGCCGCTTCCGGCGTCACGCCCGGTGACGAGACACCCGCGCGCCGTGTCCGGTCCGCCCCGTTCCTGCTGTCGGCGCCGGCCGCCTTGCTGTTCGCGGCGCTGGTGCTGACCCCGCTGTTCCTGACGGCGCTCCTGTCCTTCAACCAGTTCGACTATGCGACCGGGCGGACCGGCGGCTTCACGCTGGAGCATTACCTGTCGGTGGTGACCGACGAGTATTATCTGGAAATCTTCCTGCGCACCTTCCGCATCTCCGCCCTGGCGACCGCCATCTGCGTGGTGATCGGCGTGCCGGAGGCCTACATCCTCAGCCGGATGACCAATCCCTGGCGCTCGGTCTTCCTGCTGGTGATCCTGGCGCCGCTGCTGGTCTCGGTCGTCGTGCGCGCCTTCGGCTGGAGCATGCTGCTGGGCCCCGAGGGGCCGGTGAACGGGGCGCTGATCGCGCTCGGCATCGGCCGGATGAAGCTGCTCTACAGCGAGGGCACGGTGATCGTGGCGCTGGTCCACGTGATGTTGCCATTCATGGTGATCCCGGTCTGGACCTCGCTGCAAAAGCTGGATCCGGCGGTGGAGCAGGCGGCGCTGTCCTTCGGCGCCTCGCGCGCCACGGCCATCGTCCGGGTGGTGGCGCCGCAGATCCTGCCCGGCATCCTGTCGGGAAGCCTGATCGTCTTCGGCCTCAGCGCCAGCGCCTTCGCCATCCCCGGCCTGCTGGGCGGGCGGCGGCTGAAGATGGTCGCGACCGTGGTCTACGACCAGTATCTCAGCGACCTCAACTGGCCGATGGGGGCGGCGGTCGCCGTGATCCTGCTGGCCGCCAACCTGATCATCATGCTGACCTACCACCGCATGGTGGAAGGCCATTACCGCCGCCGGCTGGGGTGAGCACGCCATGACCCGCAACGGACCCGTCGCCCTGTTCTTCCACACGCTGGTCGTCATCTTCATGCTGGCGCCGCTGGTGATCGTCTGCCTCGTCGCCTTCACGCCGGGAAACACGCTGTCGCTGCCGACCAAGGGTTTTTCCCTGCGCTGGTTCGAGGCGGTGTTCCATCACCCGGATTTCGTCCAGTCCTTCTGGAACAGCCTGTGGCTGGCCTTCCTGTCGGCGACTCTGGCGGTCGGGCTGGCGGTTCCGGCCTCGCTCGCCGTCACCCGCTGGGAGTTTCCCGGCCGCGGCTTCCTCAACGCGCTGTTCCTGTCGCCGCTGATCATCCCGCATCTGGTGCTGGGCGTCGCCATGCTGCGGCTGTTCGCCGTCATCGGCGCCGCCGGCAGCTTCGGATGGCTGGTGGCGGCGCACATGGTGATCGTCACGCCCTATGTGATGCGCCTGCTGATCGCCGCCATCTCCGGCTTTGACCGCAGCGTGGAGCAGGCCGCCCTCTCGCTGGGCGCCAGCGAGGCCACCGTGTTCCGCCGCGTCACCCTGCCGATGATCCTGCCCGGCGTCACCGGCGGCTGGCTGATCGCCTTCATCAACAGCTTCGACGAGCTGACCATGTCCATCTTCATCACCTCGCCGTCGACGGTGACGCTGCCGGTGCGGATGTACATGTACGCCACCGAGTCCATCGACCCGATGATGGCGGCGGTGTCGGCGCTGATCATCGGCATCACCGCGGTCGCCGTGCTTCTGCTCGACCGCGTCTATGGGTTGGACCGCATCCTGGTCGGCCAGCACTGAGCTGGTTCCCGGCCGTCCTCTCTTCGGAGACCGTTCATCATGGCTTTGTTGCAGCGTGTGGCCGAACAGGGCCGGCGCGTGGTCCGCTTCACCCTCGACGGGCGCCCGGTCGAGGCGCTGGAGGGCGACACCGTCATGACCGCCATGCTCACCAATGGCGAGCGCCTGCGCCGGACGGAGTTCGCCGACAGCCCGCGCGCCGGATTCTGCATGATGGGCGCCTGCCAGGATTGCTGGGTGCGCACGGAGGAGGGCGAGCGGCTGCGCGCCTGCGGCACCTTCATCGCCGACGGCATGCGTCTGCTGAGCAATGGGGAGTGGAATTCGTGAGCGAGGTTTTCCCTCCCGTCATCGCCCCCCCCGTGATTGTCGGCGCCGGTCCGGCCGGCATCCGGGCGGCGGAACGGCTGGTCGCCGCCGGGCTGCGGCCGGTGGTGGTGGACGAGGCGGCGCGCTGGGGCGGCCAGATCTACCGCCAGCCCCCCGACGGTGGTTTTACCCGGCCGAAGGCGGCGCTTTATGGCTTCGAGGCCGGCAAGGCCGACGCTGTCCATCGCGCCATGGCGGCGATCCGCGACCGCGTCGATTACCGCCCGCGTACGCTGGTGTGGAACTGCGAGGCCGGCGCGCTCGACCTGCTGTGCGACGGGGCGAGCGAGCCTCTGCCTTTCAGCCATCTGATCCTGGCGACCGGGGCCACCGACCGCGTGCTGCCCTTTCCCGGCTGGACGCTGCCCGGCGTCTTCACGCTCGGCGGCTCGCAGGTGGCGCTGAAGTTCCAGGGCTGCGCCATCGGCCGGCGGGTCGCCTTCCTCGGCACCGGGCCGCTGCTCTATCTGGTGGCCTACCAATATCTGAAGGCCGGCGTCGAGGTGGCGGGGGTGTTCGACACCACGCCCTTCGCCGTCCAGGCCCGCGCCACCGCCGGCATGCTGCGCGACCCGGCGACGCTGGCCAAGGGGCTGCTGTTCGTCGGCTGGCTGCGTGCCCATGGCGTGCCGATCCATAATGGAGTCCGCCCGGTGCGTGCCGAGGGAACGGAACAGGTCGAGGCGCTGGTCTGGCGCGATGCGGGCGGGCGGGAGCGCCGTGCCCCCTGCGACGCCGTCGCTTTCGGGCTGGGGCTGCGATCGGAGACGCAGTTGGCCGATCTCGCCGGCTGCCGCTTCCGTTTCGACGAGGCCGACCGGGCGTGGCTGCCGGAGCGCGACGGGGCGGGGCGCGGTTCGGTTCCCGGCGTCTATCTGGCTGGTGACGGCGGCGGCATCGCCGGTGCCGATGCGGCGGAGCTGGCGGGAGAGCGGGCGGCGCTGGCCCTGCTGGAGGATCGCGGCCTGCCGGTGGACGCCGCGCGGGTGAAGGAGCTGGACGGCCGGCTCGCCCGCATCGCCGCCTTCCGCCGGGTTCTGGACGCCGCCTTCCCATTTCCGGCGGACTGGGCCGACGCCATCGCCGACGACACCATGATCTGCCGCTGCGAGGGTGTCACCGCCGGCGCCGTGCGCGAGGTCGCCCGCAGCGGACAGGCCGGCGAGATGAACCGCGCCAAGGCGCTGACCCGCGCCGGCATGGGCCGCTGCCAGGGCCGCATGTGCGGCGCCACCGCGGCGGAACTGCTGTCGCGGACGCTCGGCACCGGTCCTGACGCGGTGGGACGCCTGCGGGCGCAGCCGCCGATCAAACCGCTTCCCATCGCGACCGTCGTTCCCTCTCCCCGGGGGGGAGAGAGCTCTGACGGACGGGAGGTCGCGTGATGCGGGACCGGATCGAATGCGACGTCGCCATCGTCGGTGGCGGGATCGTCGGTGGCTCGGCGGCGCTGTTCCTGCGGCAGGCCGGTCTCTCGGTCACGCTGCTGGAACGCGACTGCTGCGGCGCCAAGGCGAGCGGCGTCAATTTCGGTGGCGTGCGCCGGCAGGGCCGCCCGCTGGAGCAATTGCCGCTGTCGCAGCGGGCCCATGCCATCTGGGGCCGCCTGCCGGAGCTGCTGGGCACCGACGCCGAATATATCCGCTCCGGCCATCTGAAGCTGGCGCGCAGCGAGCCCGACCTCGCCTCGCTGATCGAGTACCGCGAGCGCAGCCAGGGTTTCGGCCTGGGGCTGGAGATCATCACCGGCGAGGCGTTCCGCCGGCGCTGGCCGGCGCTGGGCGACCGCGCCATCGGCGGCTCGCTCTGTCCGGAGGACGGCCACGCCAACCCGCGCCTCGTCTCCCCCGCCTTCGCCCGCGCCGCCGCGAGGGCGGGGGCGGTGGTGCGCGAACGGACGCCGGTCGACCGGGTGGAGAGGGACGGCGACCGCTTCGTCCTGGTGAGCGGCGACGCTCTCGAAGTCCGTGCCCGCTTCCTGCTGAACACCGCCGGGGCGTGGTCCGGGCGGGTGGCGGAAGCCTTCGGCGAGCCGGTGCCGCTGGAATCGCTCCATCCCAACATGGCGGTGACGGAGCCGCTGCCCCGCTTCCTCGACGTCAACATCGGGGTGGAGGGCGGCGGCGTCTATGGCCGGCAGGTGCCGCGCGGCAACATGGTGGTCGGCGGCGGGCGTGGCTTCGCGCTCGATGCCGACCGCGCCCGGCCGCAGCGCGACGCGGTGCTGACCCTGATGCGCGACGCGGCGGAGCTGTTTCCCCAATTGCGCCATGCCCATGTCATCCGCTGCTGGACCGGGGTGGAGGGCTATACGCCCGACCGCAACCCGATCATCGGTCCCAGCCGCACCACGCCCGGCCTGTTCCACGCCTTCGGCTTCTCCGGTGCCGGATTCCAGATAGGCCCCGGCGTCGGCCAGACGCTGGCCGAACTGGTCACCGCCGGCGAAACGGCCATGCCGCTGGAGCCGTTCCGCATCGATCGCTTCGCGGCGCCCGCTTAAGACCTCATCCCAGCCTTCTCCCCTTGGCCCATTGGAGGACGTGCATGCCCAGCTTGCGTACCCTGTCGCTCACCGGTCTCGCCACGGTCGCCGTCGCGGCCGCCGCGCTTTCCACTCCCGCCGCCGCCCAGACCAAGACGGTCTATATCGGCATGAATGGCGGCCCGATGGAGAAGACCTACACCGAGAACGTCTTCCCCGCCTTCGAGAAGGCGACCGGCATCAAGGTGGTGGTGGTGCCCGGCACCTCGTCCGACATTCTGGCCAAGCTCCAGGCGCAGAAGGACAATCCGCAGATGCATGTCGTCTTCCTGGACGACGGGCTGATGTATCGCGCCATCGGCATGGGCCTGTGCCAGAAGATGGACAGCTCGCCGGCGCTGAACGACGTCTATCCGTCGGCGCGGCTGAAGGGCGACATGGCGGTCGGCGTCAACATGGGCATGACCGGGCTGGCCTACAACAAGGCGATGTTCGACGAGAAGGGCTGGGCGCCGCCGACCAGCTGGATGGATCTGGCCGACTCCAAATACAAGGGCAAGATCGTCGTCCAGTCCGCCGCCAGTAGCTCCTTCGGCCTGCATGCCTTCCTGATGTACAACCGGATCAAGGGCGGTACCGAGGCCAACGTCGATCCCGGCTTCACCACCTGGCGCAAGACCATCGGCCCGAACGTGCTGGAATATATCCCCAGCTCCGCCAAGATCGCCGAGATGGTGCAGACCGGCGAGGCGGCCATCTTCCCGCTGACCCCGACTGCCGTCGGCAGCCTGAAGGCCAAGGGCATCCCGGTGGAATACGCCCAGCCCAAGGAGGGCTCGGTCGTGCTGATGGTCGGCGAATGCGTCGTCGCCAAGAACCCGGACAACGAGGCGGCGCAGAAGCTCGCCGCCTATCTGCTGGGTCCGGAGGCGCAGCTCGCCGCCCTGCGATATGGCGCGCAGATCCCATCCAACACCAAGGTCACGCCGCCGGCCGAGGTCGCCGACGAGATGACCAGGTTCCAGGGCTACATGAAGAGCGCCGTCACGGTGGACTGGGACGTCATCAACGAGAAGCGCCCGGACTGGAACCAGCGCTGGAACAAGGAAATCGAACGGTAATCGGGGCACAAAGAAGGGGGCGGAAACGCCCCCTTCTCTTGTTCCGGCGCCTTGACCGCCGCTTACTCGGCCGCCGCCGCGGCGCGGCGCTGGGCGTCGCGGGACTGGCGGCCAGCCTTCAGCTTCTCCGACAGCAGGAAGGCCAGTTCCAGCGACTGGCTGGCGTTCAGGCGCGGGTCGCAGGCGGTGTGATAGCGCAGCGCCAGATTGTGGTCGGTGATCGCCTGGGCGCCGCCCGTGCACTCCGTCACATCCTGGCCGGTCAACTCGAAATGCACGCCGCCGGCATGGGTGCCTTCGGCCTGATGCACCTCGAAGAAGCCGCGCGCTTCGGCCAGGACCCGCTCGACCGGGCGGGTCTTGTAGCCGGTGGTCGACTTGATCGTGTTGCCGTGCATCGGGTCGCAGGACCACACCACCGTGCGGCCTTCGCGCTGCACCTTGCGCAGCAGCGGCGGGAACTTCTCCGCCACCTTGTCGGAGCCCATGCGCACGATCAGCGTCAGGCGCCCAGCCTCATTGGTCGGGTTCAGGATGTCGATCAGGCGGATCAGCTCGTCCGGATCGGTGGTCGGGCCGCATTTCAGGCCGATCGGGTTCTTCACCCCGCGCAGGAACTCGACATGGGCGCCGTCGGGCTGGCGGGTGCGGTCGCCGATCCACAGCATGTGGGCCGACACGTCGTACCAGTCGCCGCTGGTGCTGTCGACGCGGGTCAGCGCCTGCTCGAACGGCAGCAGCAGCGCCTCATGGCTGGTGAAGAAGTCGGTCTCGCGAATCTGCGGCGTCGTCTCCGCCGTGATGCCGCAGGCGGCCATGAAGGCCAGCGTCTCGTCCAGGCGGGTGGCCAGCTCCTGGAAATGCTCGCCGGCCGGCGACTTCTCGACGAAGCTCAGCGTCCACTGATGGACCTTGTGCAGGTCGGCATAGCCGCCCTGGGCGAAGGCGCGCAGCAGGTTCAGGGTGGCGGCGGCCTGGGTGTAGGCCTGCATCATGCGTTCCGGGTCGGGAACGCGGGCGTCGCTGGTGAAGTCGAAGCCGTTGATGATGTCGCCGCGGTAGGAGGGCAGCTCGACGCCGTCGATCGCCTCCATGTCGGCGGAGCGCGGCTTGGCGAACTGGCCGGCCATGCGGCCGACCTTGATGACCGGGATCGAGGCGCCGAAGGTCAGCACCACCGCCATCTGGAGCAGGACGCGGAAGGTGTCGCGGATGTTGTTGGGGTGGAACTCGGCGAAGCTCTCGGCGCAATCGCCGCCCTGTAGCAGGAAGGCGCGGCCGGCGGCGGCCTCGGCCAGCTTGGCCTTCAGCCGGCGGGCCTCGCCGGCGAAGACGAGCGGCGGATAGGAGGCCAGGCGCTGTTCGACCGCCTCGACCCTGGACTGGTCGGGATAGGTCGGCAACTGCTTCGCCGGTTTCGTCCTCCAACTGGCGGGTGTCCAACGCTCGACCATGACGCGCCTGCTCTTCCTTGACGATTGCGGAACGGGGGCCGGGCGAACGACCGGCGGCGAAACCCGTGGGGGGTACTCTATAGCGCGACTCGCGGCAACTTTTCCACAGTTTCGACCCGCCCGCCGGCAATGCCGTGGCGCGGGCCCGGAACATTGGCCATCCCCAGGTGATTTCAAGCGAAGCGACTTCGCGCCGCCTCCCCGCTATCTTGGCCCCGTATTCGGCCCGCTGGCGGCGGGCGGCGGCGGCGGCTATACATCGGCGACGATCGACCATGGCCGAGAGGAGCCTCCCCGGTGACAGAGACATCCTGGCGGGAAAGCCGCCTGTCCTCCTGGGGGAAGGCCCTGGCGGTCTACCGCGACCCGCGCGTGTTGGCGATCCTGTTCCTGGGCTTTTCCGAAGGGCTGCCGCTGGCGCTCACCGGCGGCACGCTGAATGTCTGGCTGACCGAACAGGGCGTCAGCCGGACCAACATCGGGCTGTTCGCCCTGGTCACCATGCCCTATGCGTTGAAATTCCTGTGGGCGCCGCTGATCGACCGGATGCGCCTGCCGCTGATGACACGGCTGTTCGGGCGGCGGCGCGGCTGGGCGCTGACGGCGCAGGCGGCCTTGATGGCGGCCCTGCTGGGGCTGGGCGGCACCAGCCCAGGACAGGATCTGTGGTGGACGGCCCTCTGCGCCGTGCTGGTGGCCTTCTGCTCCGCCAGCCAGGACATCGTCGTCGACGCCTATCGCGTCGAGGTGCTGGAGGAGCAACAGCAGGCCGCCGGGGCGGCGGTGCTGGTGCTCGGCTACCGCTTCGGCATGATGGCGGCGGGGGCGGGCGCCCTCTATGTCGCCGAGTTCCACGGCTGGCGCACCGCGTACGAGGTGATGGCCGGGCTGGTGCTGGTCGGGATGGCGACGATCCTGCTGTGCCGCGAGCCGAAGCAGGCGCCGCCCAGCGCCCGCGAAAGGCTGATCGCCGAATGGCTGAGGCACAGGCCGCACCTGTCGGGACGCGGCGCCGTGGCGCTTGCCTGGCTCTATGGCGCTGTGGTGGCGCCCTTCGCCCAGTTCATGGAGCGGCGCGGCTGGCTGGTGATCCTGGCCTTCATCGCCAGCTACAAGCTGGGGGAGGTGCTGGCCGGCCAGATGTCCTCGACCTTCTATATCAGCCTCGGTTTCACCAAGGCGGAGATCGCCACGGTCAGCAAGCTGTTCGGGCTGTGGGCGACCATCGCCGGCGGCCTCCTGGGCGGCCTGCTGGTCGGCAAGGTCGGGGTGCTGCGCGGCCTGATGATCGGCGGCATCCTGCAGATGGTGTCGAACATGGGCTATGTCGTGCTGGCCTGGAGCGGCCATGACGTGTCGATGCTGGCGGTGACGGTGGCGGTCGAGAATGTGTGCGCCGGGATCGCCACCTCGGCCTTCGTCGCCTATCTGTCCGGCCTGTGCAACGTCGCCTACACCGCGACCCAATATGCGCTGCTGTCGAGCTTCTACAAGCTGGGCGGCGACCTGTTCGGCGCCTCCTCCGGCTGGCTGGCCGAGCGGATGGATTGGGTCGGCTTCTTCCTGCTGTCGATGGCGGGCGCCATTCCGGCGCTGTGCCTGCTGGTCTGGCTGATGGGGCTGCACCGCCGGGAGGCCGCCGCCGTCCCCGCCCAGTGACGGGGACGGCGGCGGCCCGTGGCTGTCGTCAGCCCCCTGTGGTCGCCTTGGTCTTGCCCGCTCCCGGACCGGCGCCCAGGTCGGCGCCGGTGATCGGGTCGGCGTCCGGTTTGGACATGGTGCGGGCGGCCACGGCGTTGACCGCCGCCAGTTCCGAGGCGGCGAGCTTGACCGTCGGGTTGCCGTCGCCGCCATTGACCGGGGCGTCGGTCGGCTTGATGTCCACGAACTCCCACTGGGCGCCCTGGTTCCAGGGACCGCGCATGTCGCCGTCGCCCTGGCTCATGTTGTAGTATTTGTCGGTGTAGTCGGCCATGCCCGGCAGCTTGCCCGGCGGGAAGTTGTTGTCGATGGCGTACAGCGCCTTTTCGAAGCTTTTCTGGTGGGCGATCTCGCGGGTCATCAGGAAGCCCAGCGCGTCCTTCACGCCGGGATCGTCGGTGACGTTGATCAGGCGTTCGTAGATGATCTTCGCCCGAGCCTCCGCCGCGACGTTGGAGCGCAGGTCGGCCGTCGGCTCGCCGATGCTGTCGATATAGCCGCCGCTCCACAGCTGCCCCGCCGAATTCACCAGGGCCGGGCCGCCGCCATGGAGCAGCGACAGGGTGTGGCTGCCATTGCCCTGGGTGATGTTGGCGTAGAGGTCCGCGGTCGATTCCGCCCCCTCGGCCAGCGTGCCCTTGGCGCCCTTGGTCAGCATGGCGACGATGGAGCCGATGATCTCGAGGTGGCTCAACTCCTCCGTCGCGATGTCGATCAGCATGTCCTTGCGGCCCGGATCCTCGTCGGCCAGACCCTGGGTGAAATAGCGCATGGCCGCAGCCAGTTCGCCCTGCGGGCCGCCGAACTGCTCAAGCATCAGGCTGGCGAGCACCGGATTCGGCTCCGACACGCGGACCGTGTACATGAGCTTTTTATTATGCATGAACATGCGGTGGGACTCCTCCTCAGTCGGTTGGCTCGTTGGGAAAGACCCAAGGAACGGAGCGCCGGGAGCGGCCCTGTGTCGGGGATCGGGGAAATATCTTGGGAGATGGGCCGCTCCGGAACGCTTCCTGCCTCAACCGGGGGGCTTGGGAAGCGTTCCGGAGAATCGTCCCGTCCTGGCGAACTATGCCGGTTGGGTCCGGGCCAGTCGGGTCCGGGCCAGCCGGGTCTGGGCCAGTCGGGTCTGGGCCGGCCGGGCTGGGACGGAAGCATCGGCACCCCGCCGGCTCCCGCCCCGTTCCCCTGTCGCCGGCGTTACTTCGCCTGGGCGCGGCAGGCGTCGAGCGCCGCGATCGCCTTGCGGGTGTCGTCGAGATAATAGGTGTAGGCGTAATCGTCGCTCTTGCCGTCCATCTCCATGTACAGCTCCTTGCCGTTCATCAGCGCGCTGATCGCCTTGTCGGAGGCGGGCAGGCCGATGGCGGCCATCGTGTTGTCGACGGCGACGCCCTGGACCTTCTCACTCCAGGCCTTGTCGACCGACAGGGAGATGGACAGCGCCTCCTTCTCCTTCAGCTTCCAGCCGGTGTCCCGGAACACCAGAACCATGGCCTGTCCCTGGTTGGTGTAGGCGAGGCCGATGCCGGCGGTGTCCTTGCTGTCGGTCTTCCATTCCTGGGAGATCGCGCAATCCTTGTCGAGCTGCACGGTCCACACACCGATCTTCGTGTCGGCATGGGCCGTCGCAACCGAAGCCAGGACCGCCATACCGCCAACCGCAGCCAAAATTCCACGCATTCGTTACAAGCTCCCGATAATATTGTTTATCGGGTTACCCTAAATTCTGCATTCAAGAGAAGTCCAGCCCTTTGGTGGGGTGACGGCAAGGATGGCCCATCGGCGCCGTGGCGACCGCGGATGGGCCATGGCGGACAATTCAGATCTTCTTTTCCGGCTCCGCTTTTTCGCGCATCAGCACGAATTCCTCGGCGGTGGAGGGATGCAGCGCGATGGTGCGGTCGAAATCGCGCTTGGTGGCGCCGCAGTTCAGCGCGATGGCCAGCGGCTGCATCATCTCCGGCGCGTCCATGCCCATCATGTGGCAGCCGAGCACCCGCTGGCTTTCGCCGTCGACCACCAGCTTCATCAGCACACGCTCGTCCCGGCCCGACAGGGTATGCTTCATCGGGCGGAAGCCGGCCTTGTAGATGTCGACCTGGGGATATCCGGTGCGGGCCTGGGTCTCGGTCAGGCCGACGGTGCCGAGCGGCGGCAGCGAGAACACCGCCGTCGGCACATTGTCGTAACCGATATGCATCGGGTTGTCGTTGAACAGCGTCTCGGCGAGCGCCCGGCCCTCGGCGATGGCGATGGGGGTGAGCGCCATCCGGTCGGTGACGTCGCCGATGGCATAGATATTGTCGATGTTGGTGCGCGACCACTGATCGACGGCAACCGCACCGTCGCCGGTCAGGGTGACGCCGACCTCCTCCAGCCCCAGATTCCTCGTGTTGGGACGGCGGCCGGTGGCGGCCATCACCAGACCGGCCGAATGCTCGCGGCCCATATGGTCGGTCAGGGTATAGCCGCCGGCCCCCTTTTCCAGCTTCGTCGGCTTGCAGCGGGAAATGATGGTGATGCCGCGCTTGCGCATCTCCTGCGCCAGGGCGACGCGGATGTCGTCGTCGAAGCCGTTCAGCAGGTCGTCGCCACGGATCATCAGCGTCACCTCGGCACCGAGGCCGCGGAAGATGCTGGCGAACTCCACGGCGATGTAGCCGCCGCCGATGATCAGCACCGAATGGGGCAGCTTTTCCAGATGCAGCGCCTCGTTGGAGGTCACGGCATGCTCGATCCCCTCGACCGGCGGCAGCGACGGCCAGCCGCCGGTGGCGATCAGGATATTGCGCGCGGTGTGACGCTTGCCGTCGACCTCCACCGTGTGGCGGTCGATGATCCGGCCGAACCCCTCATACAGGGTGACGCCGGAGTTCTTCAGCATGGAGATGTAGAGGCCGTTCAGCCGGTCGATCTCGCGATCCTTGTTCGCGATCAGGGTCTCCCAGTCGAAGGCCGGCGGATGCGACGTCCAGCCATAGCCGGCCGAATCGTCGAAGCCGTCACGGAACTGGGCGGCGTAGACCAGCAGCTTCTTCGGAACGCAGCCGCGGATCACGCAGGTGCCGCCGACGCGGCTGCCTTCGCAGATCGCAACCTTGGCGCCATAGGATGCGGCGCGCCGGCTGGCGGCGACCCCCCCGGACCCCGCCCCGATGGTGAAGAGGTCGAAATCGAACTCGGCCACGGCCGTCTCCTTCCGCAACTGGACCTTCAACCCGCGGATGACGGCGGGTCTGGTGGATATCGTCCGGCAGGATATGGGGTCGGGGTGGGCGAAGGGAAGCGCACCGTCAGCGCAGCAGCATGTCCTGGATCAGCACTTGTCGCAGCTTCAGCGGGCGCATGGTCTTGTTGGCGACGTAGCGCAGCGCGTCCTTGACGTAAAGCGGCCCCTCGGCCCCGCGCAGTTCGGCCGGATCGGCCTCCAGCAGGCGGCGGCTGATGGCGTCGGCGATGCGCGGCAGATGGGGCGTGACGGTCTCCAGCGGCGTCGCCGGATCGAATTCCAGCACCACGCGGACCCGCAATTCCTGCAACCGGCCGCCGTCGTTCAGCGTGACGGTCAGGGTGGGCAGGGCGGCGTAGACGGCGGGCGCCGCCTGTTGCGCTTCGATCCGGGGCGGCGCATAGGCGCCATGGGCGGGGGCGGGGCGCAACAGAAGCAGGCTGCCGGCGCTGGCCCCGGCGAAGGCGAGGGTCAGCCCCAGCAAGGCGAGAATGATCTGGTTTCCGGTCCTGTCGAAGGACATGCGACCGCCGTGATCCGGTTCGGCGGATATCGATGCCTTGCCCATTCCGCCCTGCCGAGTTGTTGCCGCCGATCCGGTTCAAAAACTTTAAAAGCCCCGGGGAGGCAGGTCAAATAAAGGTATTTTATCTGGTTTTTTCTCTGATTGCGGTCAGAGGCTCCGCGATTCACTGCGGAATTATGACGGTGCGATCGCGAGTATTCGATGTGTTCACCGGTGCCGGGATGCTGATGCTCCGCCGGAAAACGCAACGCAGCCATCCGCCGGGGGGTGGCGGGGCGGGAAGCCTCTTCCCCCGCCCGCCCGGGCCGTATATTGCTGGGATTCCAACACAACCGGCCGGCTGCCCTGTCCGGCGGCCGGGCCATCGACACTCAGGCACCGCAAGGCCATGCGCAGACACAGGCGCGGATACGGGCGGGGACAGGGACGGAAGGTGGGGGCGACGGGTATGAGCGACACCGATAACCGATCAGTTGGCAACCGGCCCAAAGACGCCGGAGCGGCCGGCTCCGGAGCGGCTGGCAGGGGGCCGACCGCCCTCCACCCGCCCTCGTCCGAGCTTCCCGACTGGACGGACACCTATTTCCGTCGCACCAGGGAAGCCGTCGGCAAGTTCGGCGACAAGACCGTCACCTACGCCATCTTCATGCGCCGCCCGGTGGTCTGCGCCCCGCGCCTGGCGGTCGACTGGCTGGAGGCTGTCGCGCGCGAGCGCAACACGGCCTTCCAGATCGAGTTGAACTATCCCGAGGGCAAATGGGTCGGCGCCGGCGAGCCGATCCTGTATGTGACCGGCTCCTTCTACCATCTGGTCGATTGCGAGACGATCCTGCTGCAGAAGCTGGGCCCCGCCTGCGTCGCCGCCTACAACGCCTTCACCATGTGCGCCGACCTGCCGAAGGTCGCCTTCCTCGCCATGGACGCCCGCCACTGCGCCGGGACCGAGATGGCGGAGATGATGGCCTATGCCGCCTCCGTCGGCTCCGACCGGGCCAAGCGCAAGGTCGGCGCCAAGGGCTTCATCGGCAACGCCACCGACGCCACCGCCCCCTATTTCGGGCAGGAGAAGGGGATGGGCACCATGCCGCACGCCCTGATCGGCTATGCCGGATCGACCGTGCGCGCGGCGGAGATGTTCCACGAGACCTTCCCCAATCTGGCCCTGACCGTTCTGGTCGATTATTTCGGCCGCGAGATCACCGACGGGCTGGAGGTCTGCCGCCGCTTCCCGCAGCTCGCCGCCCAAGGCAAGCTGGCATTGCGGCTCGACACCCCCGGCGGCCGTTTCGTCGAGGGGCTGGACCCGCCCGGTTCCTACGCCGTGCTGGAGCGTCATGCGCCCCATGCCATCCGCGGCTACCGCGACGAGACCCAACTGCGTTATCTGATCGGCACCGGCGTCTCGGCGGCGGCGATCCATTATGTGCGCGAAAGGCTGGACGAGGCCGGTTTTCCGGCGGTGAAGATCGTCGCCAGCAGCGGCTTCGGTCCGGCCAAATGCCGCCTGATGGCGGAAGCCAATGCCCCGGTGGACGTGATCGGCACCGGCAGCTACATCCCGGAGCGCTGGACCGAGACCTACGCGACCGCCGACATCATCGAGTATGACGGCGAACGCCGGGTGAAGGTCGGCCGCGAGTTCCTGTTCCGGCGGTAGGCCGCGAATGATGCGCCCTCTTCCTCTCCGGGAGAGGGCGCCATCCTTTCATCCCAGACGCTTCGCGATCAACGGCCCGCGTTGCGGTGCTTCGTCCGTCACCGTGACCGAGGCGCGCAGGCGGCGCTCCGCCTCCTCGGCCTGGGCTTCGCTGCGGGCGTGCAGGATGGCGAGCGGGCGTTCGCCCGGCCCGCCCACCGCGTCGCCCAGCCCGGCGACCTCGTCGAAACCGACGGCGAAGTCGATGGCGTCGGTGGTCCTGGTCCGGCCGCCGCCCAGCGCCACCACCGCCATGCCGACCCCGCGGGTGTCGATGGCGCCGACGAAGCCGGCGCGCCCGGCGAACACCGGGCGGACGATGGGTGCGCTGTCGAGATGGCGGTCGGGCCGCTCCAGCAGGTCGGCCGGACCGCCGAGCGCCGTCACCATGCGGGCGAAGCGTTCCGCCGCGCCGCCGTCGGCGATGGAGCGGTCGGCCAGGGCGCGGCCCGCCGCGGCGTCCGGCGCCAGCCCGGCGAGCGCCAGCAGTTCCGCCGCCAGCGCCGCCGTCACTTCGTAGAGCCGCGGTTCGGCCGGCTCGCCGCGCAGGATGGCGAGGCATTCGCGCATCTCCAGCGCGTTGCCGGCGCTGCGGCCCAGCACCTCGTTCATGTCGGTCAGCAGCGCCACCGCCGGCAGGCCTGCACCCTTCGACACGGTGACGATGCTCGAAGCCAGCGCCTCGGCATCCTCGAAGCGCTGCATGAAGGCGCCGCTGCCGAACTTCACGTCCATCACCAGCGCGTCGAGCCCGGCGGCCAGCTTCTTCGACAGGATCGAGGCGGTGATGAGGTCGAGCGACTCCACCGTCGCCGTCACGTCGCGGATGGCGTAGAGCCGCTTGTCGGCGGGGGCGATGTCGTCGGTGGCGCCGATCACCGCGCAACCGACCTCCTTCACCACCCGGCGCAGCAGATCGTTGTCGGGCTTGGCCCGATAGCCCGGAATGCTCTCGAACTTGTCGAGCGTGCCGCCGGTGTGGCCCAGCCCGCGTCCCGACACCATCGGCACGAAACCGCCGCAGGCGGCCAGCATCGGCGCCAGGATCAGGCTGACCTTGTCGCCGACGCCGCCGGTGGAATGCTTGTCGATCACCGGGCCCGGCAGTCCCAGCGACCGCCACTCCATCACCGTGCCCGAATCGCGCATGGCGCGGGTCAGCGCCACCCGCTCATCCAGACTCATGCCCCGGAAGAAGACGGCCATGGCGAAGGCCGACGCCTGGGATTCCGAGACGCTCCCATCGGTGAGGCCGCGGACGAAATCCTGGATGGTGGCGGCGTCGAGCGGCTGCCCGTCGCGCTTGGCGCGGACGATCTCCTGCGGAAGCATCGTTCAGTACCCTCCGGCCGGGGCGGCGGCGTCCGGCGCGCCGTGGCCGGCGGTGGCCAGCAGCGCGTCGAGCAGGCTGGAGGCGCCGAAACGGAAGCTTTGCGGCGTCGCCCAGCCCTCCCCCAGGATATGGTCGGCCAGCGCCAGATAGCGCGCCGCCTCCGCCGTGTCGCGGATGCCGCCGGACGCCTTGAAGCCGACGGTCTTGCCCGATTCATAGATGCTGTCCAGCATCACCGCCGCCGCCGGCAGGGTCGCGGCGGGCTGGGTCTTGCCGGTGGAGGTCTTGAGGAAATCGGCGCCGGCGGCGATGGCGTCGCGCGCCGCCCAGGCCAGCAGCTCGGCATCGGGGAAGGCGCCGGATTCCAGGATCACCTTCATCAGGGCCTTGTCGCCGCAGGCTTCGCGGCAGGCCTTCAGCACATTGATCGGCTGGGTGCGGGCGCCATCGATGAAGGCCTTGTAGGGCAGGACCACGTCGATCTCGTCGGCCCCGTCGGCGATGGCGCGCCGGGTTTCCGCCGCCACCGCCGAGGCGTCGGCCTCGCCGGTGGGGAAGTTCACCACGGTGGCGACCTTCACCGGCGTGCCGTCCAGCGCCTTGCGCGCGGTGGGAACGAAGCGCGCCCAGACGCAGACGGCGGCGACCGGCCCGGCTGGCGTGACGGCGCGGGCGCAGAGGTCCTCGACCACCCGCTCGCTGTCGTCGCCGTTCAGGCTGGTGAGGTCGAGCATGGCGATGGCCCGGCGCGCCAGATCGGCGTCGGACGGGGCGTTGGCGCTGGCATCGAGCGCGCTTTGCAGGTCGGCAGACAGTTTCATGACCGGGACCCGTCCTTCTCGTGCAGGCGTTCCAGGAAGCCGACCAGCAATCTTTCCAGGTCGGCGGCTGCCGCCGATGCGGCGGTCAGGGTCTGGTGATGGTCGACCGGCCCGTCGCCGAGCCCGACGCCCAGATTGGTGACGACGGCGCAGCCGGCGACCCGCAGGCCGCAATGGCGCGCGATGATGCATTCCGGCACGGTGGACATGCCGACGGCATCGGCGCCGAGCAGCCTCATCATCCGCACCTCGGCCGGCGTCTCGAAGGACGGGCCGGGATAGGCGGCGTAGACGCCTTCCGCCAGATCGATGGACAACCCGGCGGCCACCTGTTTCAGCAGGGCGCGCAGCTCCGGATCCCAGGCGTCGGTCATGCTGGGGAAGCGCTCGCCGAAGGCCTCGTCGTTCGGGCCGGTCAGCGGGTTGGCGCCCAGCAGGTTCAGATGGTCGCTGATCGCCATCAGCCGGCCGGGGCCGACCTCCAGCCGCAGGGAGCCGACGGCGGCGGTCAGGACCAGCGTGTCGCAGCCGGCCAGTTTCAGCGCCCGCACCGCGGTCTTCAGCGCGTCGAAGCCGTTGCCCTCATAGGCATGGACGCGGCCCTGCATGCAGGCGACCTCGACCCCGCCGAGCCTGCCGACCACCAGCCGACCGGCATGGCCGGACACGCTGGGGATCGGGAAGCCGGCGATGTCGATGTAGGGGATCGAGACCGCATCGGCGATGCGGTCGGCGATGCCGCCCAGGCCGGAGCCCAGCACGATGCCGACCCGCGGCCGGTGGCCGGGGGCGCGGTGAAGGATGTCCGCGGCGGCGCGGGCAGCGGTCATGTCGGGAAACTCCGCTCAGAAGGCTAAATTGGTGGGGCCGAAGGATTCGGGCAACAGGGTTTCAAGCGCGAAGGTCCGCCGCAGTCCGGCCGGGTCGCAGATGTGGATCGGGGTTTCCGGCGTGGCGAATTCGCGGATGCGCTGGCGGCAGCCGCCGCAGGGGGTGCAGATCTCCTCCGTCCCCGCTTCGCCGCCCATCACGACGATGGCGCGGATGCGGCGGTCGCCGGCGGTCACCATGGCGCCGATGGCGCTCGATTCCGCGCACTGACCCTGCGGATAGGCGGCGTTCTCCACATTGCAGCCGGCGAAGATCCGGCCGGAGTCGCCGAGGATGGCCGCACCCACCTTGAATCTGGAATAGGGGGCGTGGGCGTTCTCGCGGGCGGCGCGGGCCGCTTCGATCAATTGGGGCAGCTCTGCCGTGTCGGGCATGGCGTCAGCGTTCCTTGACATAGGGGATGCCGCTCGCCTTGGGGGCGACGGCCTTGCCGACGAAGCCGGCCAGCAGCAGGACGGTCAGCACATAGGGCAGCATCTGGATGAACTGCACCGGGATGACGCCGATGCCCGGCAGGACCACGCCCTGGAGCCGCACCTGCACCGCGTCGGTGAAGGCGAACAGCAGGCAGGCGAATAGGGTCGGCCCCGGCCGCCATTTGCCGAAGATCAGCGCCGCCAGCGCCAGATAGCCCTTGCCGGCGGTCATGTCGCGGACGAAGCCGGCGCCGTGGCCGGTGGACAGGTAGGACCCCGCCATGCCGGTCAGCACGCCGGTGACCAGCAGCGCCTGATAGCGCAGTTTCGCCACCGACAGGCCGGCGGTATCGACCGCCGCCGGATTCTCGCCCACCGCCCGCAGCCGCAGGCCGAAGCGCGAGCGGTAGAGCACCCAATGGGTGGCGATCACCAGGACCAGCGTCACCCAGATCAGGATGTTGTTGGCGTCGAACAGTTCACGATAGACCGGCCCCAGCACCGGCACGCCGGCCAGCGCCTCGACGCCCGGCAGCTGGACCGCCGGAATGCGCGCCTGGTTGGGCAGGAGCGGGGTCTGGCCGCCCTGGTGGAACCAGGCGTAGGCCAGCGTCGGCGCCAGCCCGGCGACCAGGATGTTGATCGCCATGCCCGACACCACCTGATTGCCGTTGTGGGTGACGCAGGCGAAGCCATGGACCATGGCCAGCGCCACCCCGGCGGCGATGCCGGCCAGCAGCCCGAGCCAGGGGTTCAACGTCGCCGAGGCGACGGCGGCGGAGAAGAAGGCGCCGGCCAGCATCTTGCCCTCCAGCCCGATGTCGACCACGCCGGCCCGCTCGCAATACATGCCGGCGAAGGCGGCCAGCACCAGCGGCGTCGCCACCCGGATGGTGGCGCCCAGCAGTTGCAGGGCCAGGAGCAGCGCGTCCTCCATGGGCTCAGCCCCTTCCCCCGGTTGTGGCGTCCGCGGCGGCGCCGCCGCGGCGGCGGAACAGCGCCTCCACCTGCGGTTTGAACAGGTTTTCCATGGCGCCGGCGAACAGGATGACCAGACCTTGGATGACCATCACCAGCTCGCGGTTGATCGTGGGATATTCGAAGGACAGCTGGCCGCCGCCCTGCGCCAGGACACCGAACAGCAGGGCCGCCAGAATGATCCCGACCGGGTGGTTGCGCCCCATCAGCGCCACGGCGATGCCGACGAAGCCGACGCCGCCGGTGAAGTTCAGGATCACCCGGTGCTGGACGCCCAGGATCTCGTTCACCCCGACGAAGCCGGCCAAGGCACCGGAGATCAGCATGGCGATGATGATGTTTCGCGACGGCGAGATGCCGGCATAGACCGCCGCCCGCTCGTTGCGGCCGACGGTGCGCAGCTCGTAGCCCCAGCGGGTCCGGCGCAGGAAGACATGGAACAGCAGGCAGCAGGCCAGCGCCCACAGGAAGGACAGGTTCAGCGGCGAGGCCGGGATGGTGATTCCGAACCAGCCCAGCGCCCGGTCCATCGACGGCAGCCAGACGCCGGGATCGAACTCGCGGGTCTCCGGCGACTGGCTGCCGGGGCGGATCAGCACGTCCACCAGCAGCCAGGTCATGATCGAGGCGGCGATGAAGTTGAACATGATCGTCGTGATGACGATGTGGCTGCCGCGCTTGGCCTGGAGCCAGGCCGGGATGAAGGCCCAGGCGGCGCCGAACAGCGCCGAGGCCAGCACCGCCAGCACCGCCACCACCGGCCAGGGCCAGCCGGTCAGCGCCAGCGCCACCAGCCCGGCGCCGAGCCCGCCGAGATAGGCCTGCCCCTCGCCGCCGATGTTGAACAGCCCGCAATGAAAGGCGATGGCGACGGCCAGCCCGGTGAAGATGAAGTCGGTGGTGTAATAGAGGGTATAGCCGATGGCTTCCGGATAGCCCAGGGCCTCCGACAGCAGCAGTGACAGCACGTCCACCGGATTCTCGCCGATCACCAGGATCACCAGCCCGGACAGCACGAAGGCCGCGACGAGGTTGAGAACCGGCAACAGCGCATACCCGACCCAGCCCGGCACGGCGCCCGGCTGTCCTTTTCCCGACCCGCTCAGCAGCACCGGCGTCTCCTGGATTGCCCTTGCCGGGGATTCTTAACCGGCAAAGCCCGGCCGACCAAGCATTTCATCGCTTTGTAAAGTTGGCGGGCGCCGCGAGCTGGAGGCGTCGCGAAAAGCCTTGCTGCGACGCAGCATTCTGGCATGCTTCTTACCCATAGTAATTTTATGGCTATGGAGCAAGCCCGATGCCGCTCGACATTCCGCAGACCTTCCGCCACCATGTCTTCTGTTGTGCCCAGCAGCGCCCGCCCGGCCATCCGCGCGGCAGTTGCGCCGCCAAGGGCGCGCATCCGCTTTGGCAGCGGCTCGATCAGAAAATCCAGGGCCAGGGGTTGACTGACATCGGCATGGCGATGACGGGATGCCTCGGCTTCTGTTCCGCCGGGCCGCTGATGGTGGTCTATCCGGAAGGCATCTGGTACCGCCCGGAAACGCCGGAGGACATCGACGAGATCGTCGACTCGCATCTGGTCAACGACACGCCGGTCGAGCGGCTGGTGATGGTGCTGACGCGGTGAGGTGGAGGCTTCGATTGCTCCCTCCCAACCTCCCCCGCTGGGCGGGGGAGGGCTGGGGTGGGGGCAATCGAAGCCGACACGTCCAAAACCCCACGCCTACCAGACCTGCGGTTGCGGCATTGGGATGCGGACGGGTTTGCCCATAATGTGGGCAACCCTAGCCATTGCCATTCCGAACCGAAATGACCGCCAACGCCGAAACCGCCGATCTTCTGCCTGCCAAGGCCGATTCGGTTCCCTATGCCGTCGGCTGCTTCCTGGTGGCGATCGTGCTGTTCGCGGCGATGGACACGCTCATCAAGGTCCTGACCGCCGGCTATCCGGTGCCGCAGCTGATGTTCGTGCGGTCGCTGGTCGCCTTCCTGCTGGTGGGGGGCTACACGCTGGCCTGGGGCGGCGGCTTCGCGGCGATGCGGACCCGGCGGCCCCTGGGCCATGTCTGGCGGGCCTTCGCCGGCCTGATCTCCATGGGCTGCTTCTTCTATGCCTTCCGCGAGCTGCCGCTGGCCGACGTCTATGTGCTGAGCTTCGCCGGGCCATTGTTCATCACCGCGCTGTCGGCCCCGTTGCTGGGGGAGCCGGTGGGCTGGCGCCGCTGGGCCGCCGTGGTGGTCGGCTTCGGCGGCGTGGTGGTGATGGCGCAGCCGTCGGCCGGGGCGCCGCTGGTCCCGGTTCTGGTCGGGCTGACCGCCGCCCTGTTCTACGCCCTGGCGGCGCTGGCGGTGCGCGGCCTGTCGCGGACGGAGACCAGCGCCTCCATCGTGCTCTATCTGTTGCTGACGACGACGGTGGTCAGCGGCGCGCTGGCCGTGCCGGTCTGGACCACGCCGACCGCCGCCGGGCTGGGGCTGATGGCGCTGGTGGGGGCGTTGGGCGCCCTGGCGCAGGTGCTGCTGACCCAGGCCTTCCGCCGCGCGCCGCCGGCGGTGGTGGCGCCGTTCGAATATACCGGCATGGTGTGGGCCAGCCTGTTCGGCTGGATGGTGTTCGGCGACTTGCCGACCGCGCCGGTTCTGGCCGGCGCCATGGTCATCATCGGCAGCGGGCTCTATATCCTGCATCGTGAAACCATGGTGGCGCGCCGCCGGCTGGGTTCTTGACAGGACGGGGCCGGCGGCGACACTCTCGCCGCCTGTTCACGGCTGGGGTGCCCGTGCGGCCGCTTTGGAAAAAAGGCGGGTGGCGCGGGCTGAGACACACCCATCGAACCTGATCCGGGTCATGCCGGCGAAGGGAGCCGACCGGAACCCGACGGATTGGCCGCGAACGCCCCGTCCCCTCCGCGTCGCACCCGCTGCCGGCGCGAGTTGAGGAGTTTCGGTCATGCGGCGCGCGCTTCCCCTTCTGATCGGCCTGCTGGCCGCATCGTCCTGCCTGTCGTCCGGCCTGTCATCCACGGCCCGCGCCGATGACGCGCTGTCCTTCCCGGTGCTGGTGCCGTTGACCGGTTTCCTGTCGCTGGAGGGCACCAGCCAGCGCAACGGCGCCGTCCTGGCGCTGAGGCAGACGCCGGCCGGAATCGCCATCGCGTCGGAGGTCGTCGACACCGGCACCTCGCCCGAGGCGGCGGTGACCGCGCTGGAGCGCGCGGCCGGCGGCGGTACGATTGGCGCGGTCGCCGCCAGCATGCTCGGCACCCAGATGCTGGCGATGCTGCCGCTGGCCCACGACCTGAAGCTGCCGCTGATCACCGTGTCGGGCACCGCCTCGATCACCGAGCAGGGCAATCCCTGGGTCTTCCGCTTCTTCCCCGGCGACGCGGTGACCAAGGCCGCCCATGCCCGCTATGTGGTGGAGGAGTTGGGCAAGCGGCGGCCGGCGATCATCTACCAGACCACCGCCTATGGCCAGAGCGGCAAGACCCATCTCGACGCCGCCTTCAAGGCGCTGGACGTCACGCCCGTCTTCGAGGAGGGGGTGGACCCGGCGGCCAAGGATCTGCTGCCGGTGCTGACCAAGGCGCTGGCCGCCAATCCCGACGTTCTGGTGCTGCACCTCCATTCCGCGCCGACCGCCCTTCTGCTGCGGCAGGCGGCGTCCAGCGGCGTTACCCTGCCGATCGTCGCCGGCTCCGCCATGCATCAGCCGAGCACCGCCGCCCTGCTGGAGCCGGCGGAGCTGAAGGGCGTCTGTGCCGAGACCGCGGCCTCGCCCATCTCCGGTGACAGCCCGGAGGTCAGGGCCTTCACCGACGCCTACCGCGCCGCCTTCGGCAAGGAGCCGGACGCCTTCGCGCTCGGCCAGTATGACGGCATGACCATGGCGCTGGAGGCGGTGAAGGCCGGCGCCCGGACCCCCGACGCGATCCGCAAGGCGCTGTCGGCCGAGACCTTCAAGGGTCTCGCCATGACCTACAAGTCCGACGGCAAGGGCAACATGGCCCATTCCGCCGTCATCGTCTGCTATGACGGGACCAGCCGCGTGCCGGCGGTGGTGAAGCGGTACGACGACCCGGCGCTTGCGGCGAAGTGAGCGGATGGCGGCGCTTCAACTGCTGGTCAACGGGGTGGCGCTGGGAGCGGCCTACGCCCTGGTGGCGCTGGGCTTCGTGCTGGTGCTGAACGCCACCTCGGCGGTGAATTTCACCCAGGGCGACCTCGTCATGGCCGGCGGGCTGCTGGCGGTGGCGCTGGCGCCGCTGATTCCGCTGCCGGGCATCGTCCTGCTGCCGGTGGTGCTGGCGCTGATGGCGGCGCTCGGGCTGCTGCTGGCGCTGGCGGCCTATCTGCCCTTGCGCCGCCGCCCGCCGGCGTCGGTCTTCATCAGCACCATCGCCGTCGGCATTATCCTGCAGAATGGCGCCGCCATCCTGTTCGGGCCGGAGCCGCGCGCGGCGCCGCCGCTGTTCGGCGACGGCACGCTGTCCTTCGCCGGGCTGGCGGTTTCCGAGCAGTCGCTCGCCATCGTCGCGGTGGCGGCCGTGCTGATCGGGAGCCAGCAATGGGTGTTCGCCCGCACCCAGCTCGGCCGCCGGCTGCGCGCCACGGCGCAGGACCCGGAAATGGCGCGGGCCTGCGGCGTGCCGGTCACTGCCATGATCTTGCTGACCTTCGCCATCGGCGCCGCCTGCGCCGGAGCCGCCGGGCTGCTGCTGGCCAACCGCTATTTCGTCACGCCGGCATCCGGCGGCGACCTGATCCTGAAGGCCTACATCGCGGTGACGGTGGGGGGCTGGGGCTCCGTGCCGGGGGCGGTGGTGGGGGCGCTGCTGATCGCGCTGTTCGAGGTCGGGGTGTCGTCGGTGCTCTCCTATCCGGCGGCGCTGGGGGCCCTGTACCTGACGCTGTTGGCGATCCTGGTGCTGCGCCCGCAAGGGCTGTTCGGCGAAGCGGTGCGCCGCCGTGGCTGAGAGGCGCTTCCCGCTGGAAAGTGCCGCGTTCCTTGCCGGCGCGCTCGCCCTGCTGGTCTATGCGCTCGCCTTCGCCTCCCCCTATGGGCTGCGTGTCCTGACTGTCGCCGGCGTCTATGCGCTGGCGGCCTTCGGTTTCCAAATCGTCTTCGGTCTCGGCGGTGCGCTGTCGCTGGCGCAGGGCGCCTTCTTCGGCGTCGGCGCCTATGTGACGGGCATCCTTGGCAGCCGCTACGGCCTCGGCTTCGAGGCGACCTTTCCGCTGTCGCTGCTGGTCCCGCTGCTGCTGGCCCTGCCGGTCGGGCTGGCGGTGCTGCGGCTGGAGTCGCACTATTTCGCGCTGGCGACGCTGGGGATCGCGCAGGTGCTGCATCTGCTGGCGGTGAATTTGCCGGAGCTTACCGGCGGTTCGAACGGGCTCGCCGGGGTGCCGGCGGCGGTGCTGTTCGGCTGGGCGGTGCCGCGCGGGCTGCCGATGGCGGGGCTGGTCTGGGGGCTGGTGGCGCTGGGCGGGCTGATCGGCTGGCGGCTGTCGCGCGGGCGGTTCGGCCGCGCGCTGACCATGCTGCGCGACGACCCGCTGGCGGCGGGAACGCTGGGGCTGGATGTCGGGCGGCTGCGGCTCGCCGCCTTCGGCGTCAGCGCTCTGTTCGGTGGCGCGGCCGGCGCGCTGGCCGTCCACACCCAGCGCGTCGTCTCGCCGGAGGTGCTGGAGTTCCCGGTGATGATCTCCATCCTCACGATCGCCATCGTCGGCGGGCGCGGACGGATGGCCGGGGCGGTGCTGGGGGCGGTCCTGCTGCTGCATCTGCCGGAATGGTTCCGCTTCCTGGAGCGCGGCTATCTCGTCGTCTATGGCGCCGCCCTGCTGGCGACCGTGGTGCTGGCGCCGGACGGCCTGACCGGCCTGCTCGATCGGATCGCCGTCCGCCTTTGCGGCCGCCAGTCCCGCTTGCCGGTCGAGGCGAGGGAGCCGCCGCCCTCCGCCCATCCGAACGGGATGACGGTGGAGGGTTTGCGGAAGTCCTTCGGCGGCGTGCGCGCGGTGGACGGCGTGTCGCTGGAGTTGCGCCCCGGCACCATCACCGGACTGATCGGTCCGAACGGGTCGGGCAAATCCACGGTCATCAACCTGCTGTCGGGGTTGGAGCGGCCCGATGCCGGGCGGGTATCGCTGGGCGGGCGGGACGTCACCGCCGCCCGCGCCGACCGGCTGGCCCGCGCCGGCCTCGCCCGCGGCTTCCAGGCGGCGACCCTGCCCGACGGGGCCGGCGTGCTGGAGGCGGTGGCCGCCGCCCGCTTCGCCATCGATCCCGATGTCGCCACCGCAAAGGCGCATGCCCGCTGGGCGCTCGACCGGCTGGGCGCCGGCGCGCTGGCCGGCCAACCCTGCGGCGGCTTGCCGGCGGCGCTGCGGCGGCGGGTCGAACTGGCGCGCTCCCTGGTCCGCCGCCCGGCGGTGCTGCTGCTCGACGAGCCGGCGGCCGGGCTGACCGATGGCGAGAAGGTGGAACTGGCCGCTTTGCTGCGCGATCTGGCCGGGGAGGGGATGGCGATCCTGCTGGTGGAGCACGACATGGGTTTCCTGTTGCCGCTGGCGGGCCGGGTGCTTTGCCTCGACCGTGGGCGGGTGATCTATGACGGCCTGGCCGGCGCCGTCCGCCGGGATGCCACGGTGGCGGCCGCCTATTTCGGCCCGTCCCGATCCCACCCGGCGGGGGCGTCATGAGTGTCCTTTTGTCCCTCCAGGGGGTGAGCGCCGGCTATGGCGGGGTCGTCGCGCTCGACGACGTGACGCTGAGCGTGGCGGCGGGGGAGACCGTGGCCTTGCTCGGCGCCAACGGGGCGGGGAAATCGACGCTGCTGAAGGCGTTGCTCGGCCTCGTGCCGGCGCGGGGGGAGCTGCGCTTCGACGGCGCCGATCTCGCCCCGCTGGCGACGGAGACGCGGGTGCGGCGCGGCATCGGCTATGTGCCGGAAGGGCGGCGGGTCTTCCCCGGCATGAGCGTGCGCGACAATCTGGAGGTCGCCGGCCTGCCCGCCGCCCGCGACCGGGCGCTGGATGTCGAGCGTGTCTTCACCCTGTTCCCCGATCTGGCGGCCAAGTGCCGGGAGAGCGCCTGGCGCCTGTCCGGCGGCCAGCAGCAGATGTTGAGCCTCGGACGGGCGCTGATGGGGCGGCCGCGCCTGCTGCTGCTCGACGAGCCGTCGCTCGGCCTGTCGCCCAGGTTGGCCGACGAGGTCTTCGCCGCCGTCAGCCGCATCGCCGCCACGGGCACCGCCGTGCTGCTGGCGGAGCAGAGCGCCGCCCGCGCGGTGACGGTCGCCCGGCGTGCCGTCCTGCTGCGCCTGGGCCGCGTCATCGGTGACGGACCGGCGGAATCTCTGTCCGACGAGGCGCTGCGCGCCGCCTTTTTCGGAGCTTAGGCGCAACCCCCTGCGTGTCCTGTGCAACAGGTGTCTGCCGCCTGCAACAGGGCGGGCGGTTGGGCTTGCGGATGGGGGCAGGCACCGATAGCTTGCGCCCGCGCAACCGTCAATGGATTACCTCGTGATGACCGCCCGCTTCGCCGTTCCGCTGTCCGCGTTCCTCCTGCTGGGGGGGGCGTCGGCTCCGGCGCTGGCCGAGTTGGTCCCGGTCCAGCCGACGATTCCGCCCGCGGCCTATTATGGACTGCCCGAACCGGAGGCCGAGGTCGTCATCCCCAACACGCCGGCGCCGACCGCCAAGTCGACCGCCAGGCCGGACGACAAGCAGACCGACAAGCCGGGGGCCGCCGCGCCGGCCAAGCCCGACGGTCCGGGTGAACTGATCGAGAGCTGGGACGGAGGTGCCGCCAAGAAGAAGGACGGCAGCTTCGCCTATTGCGTGGTGGAAGGGGAATTCACCTCCGGCCATGTGCTGATGTTCGCCCGCAGCCCGCAGGGGGAGACCAACATCGGCATCGGCATTCCCGGCGCCGACCTGCCCAAGGGCGGCGAATGGCCGGTGACCATCGAGGTCGACAAGAAGCTGAAGCGCGAGCGGGTCGCCGTCGCGTCGCAGCCGGACATGCTTGTGGTTTCCAACGGCAAGGACGAGGAACTGGTCAACGCCCTGATGGGGGGCAGCGAGTTGGTGGTGGCGTCGGCCACCGACCGCATCGTCTTCAAGCTGGCCGGCACCAAGAAGGTGCTGGGCGAATTGAGGAGCTGTGTCGACAAGGGCGGCAATGTTCCGCCGATCAAGGTCGCCGCCGGGCGCCCGGCCGAGAAGAAAAAGAACCGGCTGCCGGAAGGGCTGGACAGCCTGCTGGCGGCGGCCGGCGTCCGCGATGCCGAACCGGTGCCGATGGACAATGTCCCGCAGGACCGCCGTCCGGCCGATATCGCTTGGCGCTTCGGTCCGATCGTCGGCGGCATCCGCGAACGCGCGGTGGCGGAGGGGGCGAAGCTCGATGAGTTGTCGGACGGTTTCGCCGACGCGATGAAGCAGCGCTGCGACGGCACGCCCACGGTCGCCTTGAACCCGTCCGAACAGTCGGGCTCGGTCTGGTTGCGCACGGGAGCGGTCGATTGCGCGATGCCGCAGGGCACGCTGCATGTCACGCTGAATTTCCTGCTGTCCCAGCGCCGGCTGTTCACGGTGATCTTCCACGAGGCCGCCGAACCCGATGTCGCGCTGGCCGACAAGGTGCGCGACAATCTGGCCCAGGTGCTGCGCCGTGCCGGAACCGCCCCCGTGCCGGTCGCGCCGCCCCCGGCCGGAGCGGAGGCGCCGCCTTCCCAGCAACCACCCGGCCAGCAGGCGCCTGTCGAGGCAGTACCCGTTCCGGCGGCTCCGGCGCCTCAGCCCTCCGTCCCGTCTCCCGCCCCGGCTCCGGTAACCGCTCCCCCCGCTCCTTCGGCGCCTCCGCCCGCGACGGTGAAGCCGCAATCGAAGCCGCAGCCGGCCAAACCCTGACGGAACTCCCGCCCTTCCGTTCCATTGTCCCTCTACGGAAGGGCCACAATTCGCGTGATCATGCCTGACAATTCGGCGTCCCTTGACGGTGCGGGCGACAACGCCCGCGCCGGAAGCAATCCCTTCACGGCGCTTGACGCGTCGGCCGCGACCACGCTGTCCGAACGCTGGAGCGTGCGGAACAGCGCGCTGGCCTTGGTGGTGCTCGCCGGGCTGATTGGCGGCGCGGTCGGGCTGGTGGTCGGGCTTCTGCATGAAACGGTGCTGCTGATGCAGTCCCTGGCGTTCGACCTGCCGGAGGGCGAGCGGCTGGGGCAGGGGGCGCCCGAACTGCTGCGGACGCTGGGCGTGCCGGTGGTGGGTGGGCTGCTGCTGGGCGTCCTGTCGATGCTGGTGCGGCGCTGGCGCCCCAACGCCATCGTCGACGCGGTGGAGGCGAACGCGCTCTATGGCGGCAAGATGTCGATGATCGACAGCCTGCGGCTGACGGTGACGACCGCCCTGTCCAACGCGTCGGGCGCGTCGGTCGGCATGGAGGCCGCCTATACCCAGGCCGGTGCCGGGCTGGCTTCGACCCTCGGGCAGCGGCTGCGGCTGCGGCGGGCGGATTTGCGCACCATGGTCGGATGCGGGGCGGCGGCGGCCATCGCCGCAGCCTATCATGCGCCGCTGGCTGGCGCCTTCTACGCCTTCGAACTAGTGCTCGGTGGCTACACGCTGGCGGTGCTGGCCCCGGTCGGGGCGGCGGCGGCGGTCGCGGTGGCCGCCTCGGCCCTGCTGACCGGCGGCGAAATTCCGCTGGCGCTCGGCCGTCCGGTGCAGATCGCCGGCTGGGATTACGCGGCCTGCGGCATCGTCGGGTTTCTCGCCGGCTGGCTCAGCATCCTGGCCATGCAGGCGGTGACGGTGGCGGAACGCGGGTTCAACCGGCTCCCGGTTCCGCGTTGGGTACGGCCGGCGATCGGCGGCTTGACCGTCGGTGTGCTGGCTCTGGCGGTCCCGGCGGTGATGGGCAGCGGCCCCGGCGCGGTTCCACCCGAACTGGCCGGCGGCGTCCTGGCGCTGGCGTTGACGCTGGCGGCGAAGATCCTGGCATCGGCCCTGTCGTTGGGGTCGGGGTTCCGCGGTGGCCTGTTCAGCGCCTCGCTGTTCATCGGCGGGCTGTTCGGCGGTCTGCTGGGGCAGGTCACCGACGCCGTTCTTCCGGGTCTTGGAATCGACGGCGGATTGCTGCTGCTGGTCGGCATGGGGTCGGTTGCCGCAGGCATCGTCGGCGCGCCGGTCACCATGGTGCTGCTGGTGCTGGAGACCACGCAGGATCTGTGGGCGGCGTCGGGCGTGCTGATCGGCGTCGTGCTGTCGACCACCGTGGTTCGGCAGGCCTTCGGCTATTCCTTCGCCACCTGGCGCTTTCATCTGCGCGGTGTGCCGATCCGCGGGGCCTATGACATCGGCTGGCTGTCGGAGCTGACCGCCTTCCGGCTGATGCGCCGGGATGCCAAGACGGTGCCGGCCGCCCTGACGGTGGCGGCGCTGCGCCGCCTCTACCCGCTGGGCTCGACCAAGGCGGTCTTCGCGGTGGACGAGGCGGGGCGCTATGCCGGTCTGGTCGACATGTCGATCATCCATGACCCCGGTCAGGACGCCGCCGCGACCGAGACGCGCGTCGGGTCGCTGGCCTGCAAGGCCGACGCGGTCCTGATGCCGGGCGATGATGCCCGCACGGTGCTGGACCGGTTCGGCCGCGCAGAGGTCGAGGCCCTGCCGGTGCTGTCCTCCCCCACGGACCGGCGGATCATCGGTTACGTGACGGAATCCTTCGCGCTTCGCCGCTATTCCCAGGCGCTGGAGCGGCAGCGCGGCGAGGATCTGGGCGAACGGGGGCTCTGGGGGCGCGACTGACCGGCGGTCGCCGCCCCCGTCCTGAAGGAGACGGCGCCGCCCGGTCCCGGTGAACCACCGTTACTGCGGGATGCCGGTCTGGCCGGTGGAGCCCTGTGGCGTGCCCTGGGTCCGCGGGGTGTCGCCGGTTGTGTTGCCGGTGGCGTTTCCTGTGGCGCCGCCACTCGTGCTGCCGGCCCCAGTGCTGCCGGCCCCAGTGCTGCCGGAGGTGGCCTGTCCGCTGTTATGAAGGTTGAGCGCGGCCATGGTCTGCTGATCGGCGCGGCCGGTGGCGCGCAGGCCGTTGTCACGCTGGAACCGCATCAACGCGCGGCGGGTGCCGGCGCCCCAGACGCCATCGACGGCGATATCGCGGCCGTCGGTCCGGTCGTTCAGCGCCTGCTGGATTTCACGCACCTGCTCGTGGCTCAGGGTGGCGGCGGCCGTGCCGCCGGAGCGATGGGCGGATGACCGGTTGGTCGAGCTGCCGCCGGAGGTCTCGTCCCGCACCTCGGCGGTGGCGCGGTCGGTCACGCGGTCGGTCTTCTTGCTCAGGCTTTCGTCCATGCTGTTGCCGGCCACGGCGCCGCCGACGCCGCCGACCACCGCGCCCACCGGGCCGCCGACGACGGCGCCGGCCACCGCACCGCTGCCGGCGCCGGTGGCCGTCCGCGAGGTGTCCGTGCTGCCGCAGGCGCTGAGCGCGAACAGGGCGCCGGCCGCAGTGGCGGTCATGACGATCTTCGAAATCCCACGCATGGTTGCCATCCTTCCCGATTCCGCTTCGATGTTGGCGACCCGCCGCCGGGTGCGGCATGGACTGTCCTGCCGCACGGCAAGCGACAGCTGGGTCATGTGATGAACAATCAGCAGCAGGCCCTCTTGTTCCCTGGCGTCGCTTCAGGATTTTCATCGGCGCGGTATCGGTGCGGGAGACGGAAGACCAAGAGGGAGGCTTTCTTGAATCCCGCGCCGGATCGGCGCATAGTTGCTTCATGCAAATCAATCCGGCCATACCGTCCTACCAGACGCCGAAGCCGACCCCGCAGTTGACCCCCGCGGCGCAAATCGCCATGTCCCCGGCGGTCCAGGCGGCGCAGCAATCCGCCCCCACCGTGCGGACCCAGACCGTCAACGCTCCCCAGGCGGCCGGCAAATCCGATCAGACGCGCGATGCCCGCCCGGGCACCGAGGGTGGCAAGTCCGCCGACACCACCGCCGGGGCGCTTGCCGCCCGCGTGAACGCCCAGGGTTATCGCCAGCGCGGATCCATGCTGGACGTTTCGGTCTGACAGGCCGTTCGCCTGTCGCCGGCATTGGCCATACGCCCATCTGGAATGAAAAGGGGCCTTCCTCCAGCCGGAGGAAGGCCCCTTTTCGCACAGACTCGTCCGAAGCGTTACTTCAGCTCGTCCATCCTGTTGATGATGTGGCTGACGATGCCGTAGTCTTTGGCCTCGTCGGCGAGCATCCAGTAATTGCGGTCGGTGTCCTTGGCGACCTTTTCCAGCGGCTGCCCGGTCTCGCGCGCGATGATCTTGTTCAGACGCTCGCGCATGCGGATGATTTCCTTCGCCTCGATGGCGATGTCCGTCGCCCGGCCGCCCGTCCCGCCCAGCGGCTGGTGGATCAGGAAGCGGGTGTTGGGCAGGCAGAAACGGTCTTCCTTGTTCGCCGCCAGATAGATGTGGCAGCCGGCGCTGGCGACCCAGCCCGTGCCCAGCATCTTCACCCGCGGCTTGATGAAGCGGATCATGTCGTGGATGGTGTCGCCCGCCTCGACATGGCCGCCCGGCGAGTTGACCACGACGGTGACGTCGTCGTCGCTCTCATGCGCGAGCGCCAGCAGCTGGGCCGACACGACCTGGGCCAGCTTCATGTCGATCTGACCGAAGATCAGGACCGTGCGCGCCTTGAACAGGCTCTGCTGCACGGCGGCGAACTGCGGCTGGGCGCTTTCCTTCGACTTCTCGTCCGGTTCCTTTTCGGGTTCGTCGTCGAACCGGGTGTATCCGACCTGCGCCATTGATGTTCTTCTCCCTGGTATCGGAAGCGGGGGGTATCGGAAGCGGGATATCGGGACCGGGATTGAGGCGCCGGAGGGATGCCCCGACCGCCGTCCCGCTGCCGCATGCGCCTTGCCTGTTCACCACATAGCCCGTCCGGGCTTCATGTTCAACGTCCGGCGGGGCAAAATCGATGGTGCCGGTTGCGCTTCCGGGGCCGGGTGGCCACACTTCGCCCCGGTCGGCATCACCGTTGGGGCAGGGAGTGCGGCGGAATGTCCGGGAACGAGGCGGAGCGGGGAGTTTCGGTGATCATCGCGGCCCACCGCGCCCATGACACCATCGTCCGCGCGGTGCGAAGCCTGCTGGACCAGGACTGGACGGCGTGGGAGGCGGTGATCGTCAGCGACGACGCCACCGATTACCGCCCGACGCTCCAGGCCGCCGGGATCGATGACCCGCGGCTGGTCTTCACCGGCACGGGCCGACTCGGGGCCGGGGCGCCCGCGGCCCGCAATGCCGGACTGGCGGTGGCGCGGCTGGCGCTGGTGGCCCCGTTGGACGCCGACGACCGTTTCCGCCCCGGCCGGCTGTCGGCTCTGGCCCCGCTCGCGCTGGCTCACGGGGCCGCCTTCGACAACATCGCCGTGGTGCGCGACGAGGACGACTCGCCCCTGCTGCGCCTCTATCAGGATGGGCAGGCGCCGGCCCGGATGGATGGCGACGCCTTCCTGGCCACCTCGGTGCCGATGTTCCCGGTGGCGCGGCGCGATCTGGTGCCGGGCTGGGACGACGATGTGGGTTTCTGTGACGACGTGGTCTTCAATGTCCGGCTGCTGGATGCCACCGGCCCGGTTCCGCTGGTCGCGGCGCCCCTCTACGAATATCGGCAGCGCGCCGGCTCCATCACTTTCTCCGCCGACAGCGGCGAGCGGGCGGAGCGCTGCTACCGTCATGTGCTGGACCGCCTGGCCGATGACGGTTTCGGTATCCGGAATGACGGCCTGCGCCATCGATTCAGGCAAGCCATCGCCGCCAAGCGTGTGCGCAACGCCGCCTACGAGGCTGCCTTCAAGGCCGGACGCTGCGCCAGTTTCCAGGAGTTCCTGGCGCTTGGCATGGAATAATGAGTTGGGGATAAAGAGCGGACGCTCCAAGCTCCCGCTGGTTTTCCCTTGCCATTCCGTGTCAGTTTTGAGTCGTCGCCGGACCGGACACGGGTAAACTCCATGAGCGCCCCGACCTGTTGCCTCGCCCGTATCCCCGCCAACGGGAAATTCTGGCTGAAGAACGCGCGGGTCGATGGCGGGTTGCGCGATATCCGGATCGAGAATGGCCGTATCCGGGCCCTGCTGCCGGCCGGCGAGTCGCCTTGCTGCGCGCCGGGGCTCGACCTCGATGGCGGCGATGTCCGCCGGATGGATGGCGACGGCCCGGTCGTCGCCGGCGAATCCGCCGATCTCTGGGTGACGCTGTGCGGTGGTCGGACGGTGCGGATGCTGGGCGGAACCCTTGAAGCCGGCGTACGTCGGGATGTGAAGGTCATCGACGGTTCGTTTTCTTGAACCGTCTCGACTCCAAACTTGAACTGAAGGATATAGTGCGGTTTGCCTAGCATCCTTTTTGGTTGCGCCGCGGCTAAGTGAAACTCGTTCGGGTCCCGGTTCCATGCGCCACGCGCTTCGTATCGCTGCACTCCTCGTCCTGGCGGCGCTCGCTGGCGGGGGCTACTGGTATTTCATGAAGCAGGGCGGGACCGTCGCCGGGCTGACCGCGATGGTGAGCGGCGCGCTGTCCGGTGGTGCGGCATCCGGCGGGACCTCTTCCACCGCCAAGCCTCCCGGCGGCTCCCCCGGTGGCGCGCCGCCGATGCCGGTGGAGGCGGCCCCGGTCCGTGTCGGCATGGTCGAGCGGACGGTAACCGCCGTCGGCTCGCTGCTGTCCAACGAATCGGTGGTGATCCGGCCGGAAATCGCCGGCCGCATCAGCGAGATCGCCTTCAAGGAGGGGCAGCGCGTCACCAGGGGCACCGTGCTGGTCCGGCTGGACGACGCCATCGCCCGCGCCACCCTGGCCCAGGCCCAGGCGAGCATCGCCTTTTCCCGCGCCGAGCTGTCGCGCGCCGACCAGCTGGTGCGCCAGAACACCGGCCCGCTGCGCAACCGCGAGCAGGCCTCGGCGAAGCTGCTGGCCGACGAGGCGGCGGTGCAGCTGGCCAAGGCGCAGCTCGACAAGCAGGTGATCGCCGCCCCCTTCGACGGGGTGCTGGGGCTGCGCAAGGTGTCGGTCGGCGACTTCGTCCAGGCCGGCAGGGACATCGTCAATCTGGAGGATATCGACACGCTGAAGCTGGACTTCCGCGTGCCGGAGATGTTCCTGCCGGCGGTGAAGGTCGGCCAGACGGTGAAGGTGGCGGTGGACGCCTTCGGCGGGCGTGGCTTCGACGGCACCGTCTATGCCATCGACCCTCTGGTCGACGTGAACGGCCGGGCGCTGGCGATCCGCGCCCGTGTCCCGAATCCCGACGGCTCGCTGCGCCCCGGCCTGTTCGCCCGCGTCTCGCTGACGCTGACCACGGTGCCGGATGCGGTGCTGATCCCCGAACAGGCCGTCGTCGCCTTTGGCAAGGACCAGTTCGTCTTCAAGGTCGTCGATGGCAAGGTCGCCCAGACCAGGGTCACGTTGGGCGAGCGCCGCAACGCCGAGGTGGAGATTTCGAAGGGCCTCGCCCCCGGTGACATGGTGGTCACCGCCGGCCAGTTGAAGATCCGCGACGGTGTGCCGGTGGCGGTGCTGCCGACCAAGGCCGGGAGCTGACGCCATGGTCCTCTCCGACATTTCCGTCCGCCGTCCCGTCCTGGCGACGGTGATGAGCCTCGCTTTGATGCTGATCGGCATCGTGTCGTACCAGCGCCTGTCGGTGCGTGAATATCCCAGGATCGACGAGCCGGTCGTCACGGTGGAGACGACCTACAAGGGTGCCTCGGCCCAGATCATAGAAAGCCAGGTGACCCAGACGCTGGAGGACAGCCTGGCCGGCATCGAGGGCATCGACGTGATGTCCTCGATCAGCCGGGCGGAGAAGTCGCAGATCACCCTGCGTTTCCGCCTGGACCGCAATGTCGATGTCGCCGCCAGCGACGTGCGCGACCGGGTGGGGCGGGTCCGCGCCGCCCTGCCGTCGGAGATCGACGAACCGGTGATCGCCAAGGTCGAGGCCGACGCCCAGCCGATCATCTATCTCGCCTTCTCCTCCGACCGGCATTCGCCGCTGGAGGTGACCGACTTCGCCGACCGCTACGTCAAGGACCGCTTGCAGAATCTGCCCGGCGTCGCCCAGGTCCGCATTTTCGGCGAGCGCCGCTTCGCCATGCGGCTGTGGCTCGACCCGCAGCGGATGGCGGCCTACAGGGTGACGCCGCAGGACGTCGAGACCGCGCTGCGCCGGCAGAATGTCGAGATTCCGGCGGGCCGGGTGGAGAGCGTGGCGCGCGAATTCACCGTGGTGTCGGAGACCGACCTGCGCACCCCGGCGGAGTTCGAGGCGATCATCCTGCGCGACGATTCTGGATATCTGGTGCGGCTGCGCGATGTCGGCCGGGCGGAGCTGGGGGCGCTCGACGAGCGGGTCAGCGCCCGTTTCAACGGCCGCGGCGCCGTCGCCATCGGCGTGGTGAAGCAGTCCACCGCCAACCCGCTCGACGTGTCGAAGGCGGTCAACGACGCGCTGCCCAGGATCCGCGCCGCCCTGCCCGAGGGCATGGGGGTGGATGTCGCTTACGACAGTTCGGTCTTCATCGCCAAGTCGATCGACGCGGTGTTCCATACGATCTTCGAGGCGATCGTGCTGGTCGTGCTGGTGATCTTCTTCTTCCTGCGCTCGCTGCGGGCGACGCTGGTACCGCTGGTGACCATCCCGGTGTCGCTGATCGGCGGCTTCGCCCTGATGTACGCCTTCGGCTTCTCCATCAACACGCTGACCCTGCTGTCGATGGTGCTGGCCATCGGTCTCGTCGTCGATGATGCCATCGTCATGCTGGAGAACATCTTCCGCTATGTCGAGGAAGGGATGAGCCCCTTTCAGGCGGCGTTGAAGGGATCGCGCGAGATCGGCTTCGCCGTCATCGCCATGACCATCACGCTGGCGGCGGTCTATGCCCCCATCGGCTTCATGACCGGCCGCACCGGGCGGCTGTTCACCGAATTCGCCCTGACGCTGGCCGGTGCCGTCATCGTGTCGGGCTTCGTGGCGCTGACCCTGTCGCCGATGATGTGCTCCAAGCTGTTGAAGCACGAGGCGAAGCATGGCCTGCTCTACCGCGCCATCGAACGGCTGCTGGAGGGGATGACCTACGGCTACCGCCGGCTGTTGCGTCTGTCGCTGCGAACGCGGCCGCTGGTGCTGCTGATCGGGCTTGGCGTCGCCGCCGCCAGCTATTTCCTGTTCACCGGGTTGAAGTCGGAGCTGTCGCCGGTCGAGGATCGCGGCACCATCGTCGGCATCGCCATCGCGCCGGAAGGCTCCACGCTCGACTACACCATGGGCTATGCCCAGCGGATGGAGGCGCTGTTCCGCCAGATCCCGGTGCTGGAGAAGTTCTTCGTCGTCGTCGGCTTCCCGGTGGTGAACCAGGGCATCGCCTTCGTCCGCCTGATCGACTGGGACGAGCGCAGCGTCAAGCAGCAGGCGATCACCGCCCAGCTGTTCCCGAAGATGTTCGGCATCCCCGGCATCCTCGGCTTCGTCACCAACCCGCCCTCGCTGGGCCAGAGCCCGATCGACAAGCCGGTCAACTTCGTCATCCAGACCTCGCTGCCCTTCGAGGAGTTGCAGGCGATGGTCAACGCCATGATGGCGGAGGCGCGCGGCTTTCCCGGCCTGACCAACCTCGACACCGACCTGAAGCTGAACAAGCCGGAACTGCGCGTGTCGCTCGACCGCGACAAGGCGGCTGATCTGGGGGTGGATGTCGACACCGTCGGCCGTACGCTGGAAACCCTGCTGGGCGGAAGGCAGGTGACGCGCTTCAAGAAGGACGGCAAGCAATATGACGTGATCGTCCAGGTCGCCAACATCGACCGCCGCAACCCGGACGACATCGCCGGCATCTATGTGCGTGGCGGCATCGGCGCGACGGGCGGAGCCGGCCAGATGATCTCGCTCGCCAATCTGGTGAAGGTCGAGGAGCGGGTGGCGCCGAAGGAGCTGAACCATTTCAACAAGCTGCGCTCCGCCACCATCACCGCGACACTGGCGCCGGGAACCTCGCTGGGCGAGGCGCTGGCGGTGATGCAGGCGGCGGCGAACAAGGTGTTGCCGGCCACCGCCCAGACCGACTATGCCGGGCAGAGCCGCGAGTTCCGCGAATCGGCGACGGGGCTCTATTTCGTCTTCATCCTGGCGCTGGCCTTCATCTATCTGGTGCTGGCCGCCCAGTTCGAGAGCTTCATCGATCCCTTCGTCATCATGCTGACGGTGCCGCTGTCAATGACCGGCGCGCTGGCGGCCTTGCAGATGAGCGGCGGCACGATGAACGTCTACAGCCAGATCGGCCTCGTCACCCTGGTCGGCCTGATCACCAAGCACGGCATCCTGATCGTCGAGTTCGCCAACCAGCTCCAGCGCGCCGGCACCGACATCCGCAAGGCGGTGGAGGAGGCCGCGGTATTGCGCCTGCGCCCGATCCTGATGACCACCGGCGCCATGGTGCTGGGGGCCGTGCCGCTGGCCTACGCAGAAGGGGCGGGGGCGGAAAGCCGGCAGGCCATCGGCGCCGTCATCGTCGGCGGCATGACGCTGGGCACGCTGCTGACCCTGTTCGTGGTGCCGACGGTCTACAGCTATCTTGCCCGCAAGGCGCCGATGCGGGATGACGCCATGGAGGCGGGGCAGGCGCATGGCGCGCCCCATCCAGCGGAATGAGGGCCGGCGGAATGAGGGCCGGCGGAATGGGACTGGGAGGGATGGCTTGGCCAGCGTGCTGATCATCGACGACGACGACGTCGCCCGCGCGGTCCTGCTCCGCATGCTGACGATGGCCGGACACGAGACGGTGGGAGCCCGTGACGGGGTGGAGGGGCTGGAGCGTTTCCGTGACCGTCCGCCCGGCAGCCCGGTGGACCTCGTCATTACCGACATTTTCATGCCGAACCAGGAGGGGCTGGCGACGATCATGGAGCTGCGTCGCGGCGCCCCGTCGCCGAAGATCATCGCCATCTCCGGGGGCGGCGTCCGGGCTTCGCTCGACGTATTGCCGGTGGCCGAAGCGCTGGGCGCGCACCGGACCCTCCGCAAGCCCTTCACCCCGGCGGAGGTGATGCGGGTCGTGCGGGATGTTCTGGAGGGCTGAGGCGCCTCTCTCCCCAGTCGCGCCCCTGAATCGCGAAGCGCCGCCGTCGGGAAGGACGGCGGCGCTTCTGCAAGGGGTTTCAGCCGAAATGGCCTGATCGGGTCTTAAGCGACTCGTTGATCGGGTGCGACGCCCTGATCAGGATGTCCGCAGGTCAGGCGGCAAGCCGGCTTTCCTGTACGCGGCGGTTCCGGCGAAGGCGTTCGAAAAGTTTCTGGACGCTGTCGGGACTGATCCCGTCGCGTGCCATCACGGCGATCACGATCGGATCTTCAAGCAGTTCGGAAAGGGTCGGCGTCGTGTTGCGGTCCATGCGTCCCTCCCTTTGTGTCCGGCTTCCGGGGGCCGTTGCCGTCCCGGAAGGGGGAGCGGCTGACGGTCGAAGCCGGCAATGGCGATTGGCCTAATCCCTGCTGCGCGCTCGTCTCGGCTTTCGGTATCCGGATCGCCGCCGGGGATATACCCCCTTTGGTCCGGATTGTGGGTTAAAAATACAATATGGCGACCATAGCTCAGACGAGGTGGTATTGTCACCCGTCCTTTTGTCAACAGGCGCTATATCTTTGTGTAATGCTGTATCCGGGCGCTTCGTGGAGCGCGCCGGATCACGCCTGCGGCGGTCGCGCGCGGGTCAGGCTGGCTCCGGCCGTTGGGCCGCCCGATTCGGCGGCGGGAATCGTGACGTCGACCTGGACCCGGCGCACCTTCGCATGCGACAGGCAGAGGGCCGCGGCACGGTCGGCCAAGTAATCGGCCCCCGGTACATTGGATTCGCCACAAAGACGGCGCAAGTCTTCGACAATATCCTCGTAAGACATCACCGCGGCGATATCGTCGGGAAAGCCGGGGCCGGGATGGGTTACGGTCAGCGTCAGGTCGAAGCGGACGTCCGCCCGGTCGGCGCGGCCGGCGACCGCCACGGCGGCGGTGAAACCGCGAACCAGAATGGTGTAGGCGAGCGGCTCGCCGCCCGGCTGGACCAGCATGGTCCGATTTGCGCTATCGTCCGACAACAGACTCTCCCGGCCGGCGAACGGGCGCCGGCGTTGCGTTCAGGCCGGCACTATAAGCGGTGCGGCGGCCGCACGCCACCGCACTCGCCATCAAGGCCTCCGGGCACCGGAGCCCCTCTCAAAGCGCCTCGGCGATGCGGACGACGGTCTCAAGACCAGGCACCTCGTCGCGCAGCGTGGCGATCCGCCGGTTCAGCACCGGATGGACGAGGTCGGCGGCGATGTCGGCCAGCGGGCAGAGGACGAAGGCGCGCTCGGCCATCCGGGGATGCGGGATCTCCAGATCCGGCTCGGCGACGACCCGGTCGGCATAGAGCAGGATGTCGATGTCGATGGGGCGGGGGCCGAAGCGCAGGCCGCCGAGATCCCGGCCCAGCGTCGTCTCGATCCTCTTGAGGAAGCGCAGCAGGGCCGCGGGTTTCAGGCGGGTGGTGCCACGCACCGCCATGTTCAGGAAGGCGGGCTGGTCGGTCACATACATCGCCGCCGTCTCGTACAGGGCGGATCGCGCGTCGATCTCCACCGCCTCGCCCAGCCGGCGGATCGCTTCGGCGAGGTTGGCGGCGCGGTCGCCCATGTTGCCGCCCAGCGCCAGATGCACCGTGACCGGAAGGGAGGTGGAGGACGGCGGCGAGGGTGGCGTAAGCTCGGCCATGGTGTCGGTGGTTCCGATATGCTGGTATGGACAGGTGGCCGGACTCCTAGCAAATCGGAGCCCGCCCGTCACTTCCGGGCCGTGCCGCCTCCTTCGGGGAACGCGGGAGGGCCCGGCGGGGTTTCAGCACCATATCAACCGGTTGAGAAGAACCCGGCGATGACACGATTTTCTGGCGGAGTACGAGACATGGGTAAGGCAAGGGCCGCAGGTGTCGCGATGATCCTTCTGGGCGGCACGGCCGCCTTCCTCGCCGGTTGCGCCACCGGTCCCGATCCGGAGATCGCGCGCCGCGCCCAGACCGCCATGGTGGGCATGTCCAAGGCCGATCTGCTGGCCTGCGCCGGTGTTCCGGACCGGCAGGCCACGGCCGCCGGCCGCGAATATTACAGCTATGTCGCGCATCCCACCGTGGCCTACAGCCCCGGCAGCAGCATCGGCATCGGGGCCGGCAGCTTCGGCGGTGGCGGGGTGGGGCTCGGCCTCGGCCTCGGGGTGCCGGTCGGCGGCGGCACGTCGGGCGGCTGCGAGGCGACGATGGTCATCGGCCCGCGCGGCACGGTGGAACAGGTCAGCTATCCGGCCGGCGTGTCGCTGTCGGCCTGCACGCCGATCGTCAGCACCTGCATGGCCCCGCGCGGGTGAGGGAGCGTGGAAGTAAGACTTTGATATGAGGTCGCGGGGCTGTCGCGGCACCCGGTGATCCCGTATTCTCGAGCGAAGCCCTGGCCGCGACCGGGGCACCGACGTCCGCAAAAGGGCGCATCAGGGTTGCCATTGGGTTGGAGGAACCACGAACCATGGATATGAGCGGAAGCCAACGGATCGAGGCCAGCCGCGAGGCGGTGTGGGCGGCGCTGAACGATCCGGAGATCCTGCGCCAGTGCATCCCCGGCTGCGAGGAGGTGGTCCGGCAGTCCGACACCGAGATGACCGCCAAGGTCGTCGCCAAGGTCGGCCCGGTCAGCGCCAAATTCACCGGCAAGGTCACCTTGTCGGATCTCGACCCGCCCAATGGCTATACCATCTCCGGCGAGGGATCGGGCGGGGTGGCCGGCTTCGGCAAGGGTGGCGCCACCGTGTCGCTGTCCGACGATGGCGGTGCCACGGTGCTGACCTACACCGCCAAGGCCCAGGTCGGCGGCAAGCTGGCGCAGATCGGTTCCCGGCTGGTCGACGCCACCGCCCGCAAGATGGCGGAGGATTTCTTCGCCCGCTTCACCCAGATCGTCGGCCCGGCTCCCGCCGAGGCGGCCGCTGCCGAGGAAGCCCCCGCCATCGTCGACCCCACCGCCGTGCCGGCCCGCCATCTCCAGGACGGCCAAGGCAAAAGGGCCGGAAGTGGCAATTTCTACGTGCCGTGGGCGGCGCTACTCGTGGTTGTCGCTCTGCTCGCGTCGCTTGCCTTGACGAGTTAGCGTGGCAAACTGTCCATTGGTCGTACGGCTGCATCAAGGGGGTTTGACACCCTTTCGGAATGTGTATGCTGCCGCGCGATTCCGGTCGGCGCCGTCGGCCGGTGGATCCATCGGAAGGGAAGCCGAAGAATGAAGAAACTGTTGATGGGCGTTGCCGCCGTCGCCGCGGTCGTGACGGGTGCCGGTGCCGCTCAGGCGGCCGATGCCGCCGCCGGCAAGGAGGTCTTCAAGGTCTGCATGGCCTGCCACACCGCCGAGCAGGGCAAGAACAAGGTCGGCCCGTCGCTGTTCGGCATCGTCGGCCGTCCGGCCGCCTCGATCGAGGGCTTCAAATATTCCGCCCCGATGAAGGAGAAGGGGGCCAGCGGCCATGTCTGGACCGCCGAGAACCTGGACGCCTACATCAAGGCGCCGAAGGAAATCGTTCCCGGCGGCACCATGGCCTTCGCCGGCCTGAAGGACGACACCAAGCGCGCCGACCTGATCGCTTTCCTGGCCGAGCAGAAGTAAGACCGCGATTCCCCGGTCCGGCGGCCGGGGAGGGACGGACGGCGAAAGGGGCCGGTGGTAAAGCCACCGGCCCCTTGCTTTTGTGCATAGTTCTTTGGTTCCGAGGCGTCCTTTGGTTCCGAGTCTCAGCCGGCGGCGGCCAGGCTCTTGCTGGCCACCTCGTAGACGTCCGGCGACAGGCCCGGCGTGGCGACGATCCGTTGCAATTCGGCTTTCATCAGTCCCTGACGGGCCGCGTTATAGCGCCGCAGGCGGGAGAAGGGCCCCATCAGGCGGGCCGCAACCTGCGGATTCATCGGATCCAGGCGCAGAACCTGATCGGCGAGGAAGCGGTATCCGGCTCCACCGGCGTCATGGAAGCGGACCGGGTTGCCGTTGGCGAAGCCGCCGATCAGCGAATAGACCTTGTTCGGGTTCCGGATCTCGAAAGCCGGATGGCCGAGCAGGGCGGTGACGCGGGCCAGCGTGTCGGCGCGGGGTGACATCGCCTGCACGCCGAACCACTTGTCGACGACCAGCGCCTCGCCCTTCCAGCGCTCGTAGAAGTCGGCCAGCGCCGTTTCGCCGTCCGGCGACGCGCTGCTGGACAGGAACTGTAGGGCGGCGATCTCGTCGGTCATGCCTTGCGCGGTGCGGTACTGGGCCAGGCACAGCTCCAGCGCCTCGGCATCCTCCAGCGCCGTCAGATAGGCGAGGCACAGGTTCTTCAGCGCCCGCTTGCCGATGGCCGCCGCTTCGACGGAGAAGGGCTCCTGGCCGCCATTCCCGCCGCCATTGCGGCGGTAGAGGTCGAGGAAGCGCGCGCGCAGGCGCCCGGCCAGCGTCCGGCGCGCGAATTCCCGCGCCGCATGGATGGCGTCGGGATCGACCACCGCCATCTGGGTGCCGAGATAGGCCTCCGTCGGCAGTACCAGCGCCTGGGCGGCGAAGGCGGGATCGCGCTCCGCATCCTCCAGGATCCGGGCGAAGGCGTCGGCATAGCCGTCCGGCAGAACCAGATCGCGGCCGGACTGGCTGTCGGCGACGAGGCCGAGCAGGATGCGGGTCCCCAGAATTTGCCCGGCCTCCCATCGGTTGAAGGCGTCGCTGTCATGCGCCATCAGGAAGGTCAGGTCGGCGTCGGTCAGGTCGGTTTTCAGCCTGACCGGGGCGGAGAAGCCGCGCAGCAGCGACGGCACCGGCCGCGCCGGTATGTCGCCGAAGGTGAAGCTCTGGCTTTCGGCGGTGATGTGCAGGATGCGGCTGGTGCCCTCCGCCGTTTCCTCGCCCTCCAGGCGCAGCGGCAGGTCCCGCCCGTCGGGACCGAGCAGGCCGATCACCAGCGGGATATGCATCGGCTGCTTGACCGGCTGGCCCGGCGTCGGCGGCACCGTCTGCTTCACCGTCAGGGTGAAGGTCTTGGCCGCCGGGTCATGGCTGCCGGTGATGTCGAGCTCCGGCGTGCCGGCCTGCCGGTACCACAGCTGGAACTGGGTCAGATCGACGCCGCTGGCATCGGCCATGGCGGCGACGAAATCGTCGCAGGTCACCGCCTGTCCGTCATGGCGCTGGAAATAGAGGTCGATGCCCTTGCGGTAGTTTTCCGCCCCGAGCAGGGTATGGATCATGCGGATGACTTCCGCACCCTTGTTGTAGATGGTGGGGGTGTAGAAGTTGTTGATCTCGACATAGCTGTCCGGCCGCACCGGATGGGCCATGGCGCCGGCATCCTCCTGGAACTGCACGGTGCGCAGCCCCTGGACGTCGCCGATCCGCTTCACCGCGCGGGAATGCATGTCGGCCGAGAATTCCTGGTCGCGGAAGACGGTCAGCCCTTCCTTCAGCGACAGCTGGAACCAGTCGCGGCAGGTGACGCGGTTGCCGGTCCAGTTGTGGAAATATTCATGGGCGACCACCGCCTCGATATTGAGGAAGTCGGTGTCGGTCGCCGTTTCCGGCTTCGCCAGGATGTATTTGGTGTTGAAGATGTTGAGCGACTTGTTTTCCATCGCCCCCATGTTGAAATCGCCGACCGCGACGATGTTGAAGATGTCGAGGTCATATTCCAGGCCATAGACCTCCTCGTCCCAGCGCATCGACTTGACCAGCGAGCGCATGGCGTGATCGATCTTGTCCTCGTTCCCCGGCTCCACATAGATGCGCAGCGTGACGTCGCGGCCCGAGGCGGTGCGGAAGCGGTCCTCGCCATGGACGAGGCTGCCGGCGACCAGCGCGAACAGATAGCAGGGCTTGGGGAAGGGGTCCTCCCAGCGCGCCCAATGGCGCCCGTTCTCCGAATCTCCGGGGAGATCGCCGGACTCGGCAAGGTTGCCGTTGGACAGCAGCACCGGATAGCGCGCCTTGTCGGCGGTGATGGTGGTGCTGTAGCGCGCCATCACGTCCGGCCGGTCGATGAAATAGGTGATCTTGCGGAATCCCTCGGCTTCGCACTGGGTGCAGAAGTTTCCGGAGGATTTGTAGAGTCCCTCAAGCGCGGTGTTCTCCTGCGGCTTGATGCGGACGACGGTCTCCAGCTTGTAGCTTTCCGGCACCTCCGGCACGATCAGGTGATCGGGGGTGACGGTATAGTCGTCCGGTCCCAGAATCCGGCCGTCCAGCGCGACCGACACCAGATCCAGCCTCTGCCCGTCGAGCGACAGCGGCTCCGTCGCGGCATCGGGGCGGTCGGGATTGCGGCGAATGGCCAGCACCGCGCGGACGATGGTGACATCCTCGCCCAGCTCGACGAACAGATCGACGGTGTCGATCAGATGCGCCGGCGGGCGATAGTCCTGAAGCCGGATGGCCTTGGGCGTGCCTTTGTCCATGTGCCTTGTCTCTGGTTTGGGTCTCTGGTTTGGATCGCTGGTTTGGATCGCTGGTTTGGGGCTCTGGTCCGGGTCTGTCTAGCGGATCAAGCCGGTCGGGACAGGTCCGAGGGACAAGGACTGTAGCAAGGCGGCGGCGGGCTGTCTTCCGTGGGAAGCGGATGGGCCGCCGGATCGCTCCCGCAACCGGTGCGGAGGGGCAAGGCACGCCGCCATTCCGGCACGTGTTTGGTCATGCCAGGGCTTTCGGTGGTAAGCCGCTGGTGGTCAGGCCTTCAGCGACAGGCCGTCGGGCTTGCCCTGATAGCTCTGCATCGCCTTCAACGCGGTCGACAGCCGCTTGTACAGATCGGCATTGCCGAGCTTCCGCGCCCAGTCCATGCCGTCCTCCGTTCTTTTCATGAAATCAACCTGCGTCTTGTCGTCGATGGTCAGCTCGTCGCTGCCGGCGATGTTGCTGACGCTCATGCTGACATAGGCCGTGCTTTCGTCGAACGACATCTCGCCGCTGCGGATCTTGGCGTTCATCCAGTCGAACAGGCCCTTGTGCGTCATATGGGTGAAATCGGGCTTGCTCGCGGCGGCCTCCGCGCGCTGGTCAGATTTCCTGCTGGTGGTGGCCATGGTGTCGGCGAAGGAGGAGGGAACACCCTGGTCGGTTTGCGGGCCGGTTCGCCCGGCCATTTGCCGGTTGTATGCCGGAGCCGTGATGCCGGTGTAGGCCCCCACGCTGGACATGCTCATTTGCTGCTCCCGTGCCTCTCATCTCCGCAGTTTTCAAGCAATGAGTGTGCCAATCTTCAGTTGTGGATCTTCCTCGATGAATTTCGGGGGATTCGCCGCCAAGGCGGGGGAGGCCCATGGGCTACTGGAGAGGGTGGGCCGGGAATTTATTGCCGCCTATCGGCAATTTTATACCGACCTCATGGGAAGAAATGTCAGCGGTCCGGCCTGTTTCGAAACGACCTCTGCAAATGGGCCAGAAAAGCCCGGACAGCGGGATTGGCGCGACGGCTTTCCGGCCATACCGCGGTGATGGTGTGGCGCTCTACGGCATAGTCGGACAGAACCGGCACCAGCTCGCCCCGGGCGATGTGGGGTGCCGCGATGAAGTCGGCGCCGATGCCGATACCGCCGCCGGCGATCAGAATCGCGATCAGCGCTTCGCTCGCATCCACGATGATGCCGGGCGGCGGCAGGAGCTCGATTTCGCGATTGCCGAGATTGAAAGGCCAGCGGAAAGGCAGGCCGCTGCTTTGAAAGCGGAGACTTATGGTTTCGTGCCGCGCCAGATCGTCCGGATGGGCGGGTGTCCCGCGTGCCGCCAGATAGGCCGGCGAGGCGAAGCAGCAGAGCCGATGAGGCGCGAGCCGGCAGGATAATAGCCGGGAGTCCGCGAGCTCGCCGATCCGCACCGCGATGTCGATTCCGGCCTCGACGATATCGACGAACTGGTCGTTCAGGCGCAGGTCGATGGTGACCCTCGGGTAAATCCGCCGAAATTCCGGAAGTGCCGGCGCGATCATGTGGATGCCGATCGGCAGGGACGCGGCGACCCGCAGGGGGCCCGACGGTTCCGAGCTTGCGGCCTTCGCCACCTGTTCGATCTCATCGGCTTCGCGCAGCAGCCGAAGCGCGCGCTCGTACAGCTCGCGCCCCTCCGGCGTCAGCGTCAGCGACCGCGTGGTGCGGGAGATCAGCGACAGGCCGAGGGTCTGCTCCAGCCGCTGGATGCTCTTGCTGACCGCCGAGGGAGAGACCGACAAGGAGCGGGCGGCCGCGGTGAAGCTGCCCAGCGACCCGACGCGGGCGAAGGCGATCAGGCCGGTCAGCCGTTCGAGAGTCACTTGTTCCTTCATGGAACTACTAAAACGAAAATGACCGCGATTATCAACCAAAGTACGGTGGGTTAGCTTTCCTGTCGGTGTTGAACGCCAGGAGGAAAGAGATCATGAGCGAGACGATGATGAAGGCGGTCCGGCTGCATGCCTTCGGTGGCCCGGAGGTGCTGCGGTATGAGGATGCGCCGCGCCCCGGTCCGGCACCGGGCGAGGTTCTGGTCCGTGTCCGGGCGATCGGCCTCAATCCCCCGGATTGGTATCTCCGGGACGGCTACCGGTCGCTTCCTCCGGAGTGGCGGCCGCATCCCAGTTTTCCGCTCATCCTGGGATCGGACATATCCGGCACCGTCGAGGCGGTCGCCGCCGGGGTGGAGGAGGGCGGCGTCGGCGACGAGGTCTATGCGCTGGTGCGCTTTCCCCAGGACGTCATGGAGGGCGGCAAGGCCTATGCCGAATATGTCAGCGTTCCGGCATCGCAACTGGCGCGGAAGCCGGCCGGCATCGACCATCTCCACGCGGCCGGCGCACCGATGTCGCTGCTCACCGCCTGGCAGTTCCTGATCGAGCTGGGCCATGACGAGCCGAACCCTTTCCAGTCTTACCGGCATGAACCGGTGCCGCTCCACGGGAAAACGGTTCTCGTCAACGGCGCCGGCGGGGGTGTGGGCCATCTGGCCGTGCAGCTTGCGAAATGGCGGGGCGCCAGCGTCATCGCGGTGGCATCGGGCAAGCATGAGGAACTGCTGCGTGAACTCGGCGCCGATCGGTTCATCGACCACACCAAAACCGCCGCGCATGAGGTTGCGCATGATGTGGATCTTGTCCTCGATGCCGTCGGCGGTGCCGCCAGTGCCCGCTTCCTCCGCACGCTGAAGCGGGGCGGCGCCTTGTTCCCGGTCTATCCGCTGGGCTTTGGCGGGCGTGAGGAGGCCGAAAGGCTGGGGATCACGGTCTCGACGACGCAGGTGCGATCGAGCGGCGCGCAACTGGCGCAAGCGGCCAGTCTGCTCGATGACGGCACCATCCGCGTCGTCCTGGACAGCGTGTTCCCGCTCGCCGACGCGTCCGCCGCCCATGAGCGCGCCGCCCGTGGCGGCATCCAGGGCAAGATCGTGCTGACGGTAGAATAGGGTGGCGGTCAGCAGACTCGGCGAAAGCGGCTGATTTGGCTGAGCTGGCGGATGGGGTGGGATTCGAACCCACGGTAGGCTCGCACCTACGGCGGTTTTCAAGACCGCTGCCTTAAACCACTCGGCCACCCATCCCTTGGCCCACGGGAGTAGCGAATGCGTCGCGGTGGGTCAAGTGTCGCGCGCAAGCTTCCGCGATTTGCCCCTCAGTTCCGGATCGGTCGGCCCAGCGTGCGCAGGCGGCGCTTGGGCTTCGGCAGGTCGGGGCTGTCGGAGAAATCGGGCAGGCTGGGGGCGCGGGCGATGATCTTGCGGATCAGGTCGGCGGTCGCGTCCAGATCCTCCAGGACCTCCGGCGATACACGGTCGGCATAGCGGGACCGCAGCAGGCGGGCGCGGGTCTGGTCGATGCTGCGCAGTTCCGGCTCGAACAGCTCGCGGGCCCCCATCGGCAGAACCTGATCGTCACGCATGCCGGAGAAATAATTGCGCATCGCCCGCACCATCATGCGGGTCAGCAGCAGGTCCATCCGTTCGAATTCGGCACGCAGATCACTCAGGCGCGCTTCGTCGACGCCCTGAAGGCGCTCCTCGGTCAAGGCGAACAGGGCGCGGATCTCCTCCACCTTGCGGCGGAAATCGAGGAAGGAGGCGAAACGGTCATTGTCCATGTCGCGCTGGGCGCGGTCGGCCAGACGCGACGCCTCGGTCGCCTGACGCTCCAAAGCCGCCAGCAGACCCTTGACCTCGTCCCGGCTGTTCTGTCGCCCCCACGCCATCGCCACGCGCCGCTTCCTGTTGACCACGATCGACCGGGGCGGCCCGGTTGTCGGCCGGGCCTGTCGGTCGGGCATCCTAAAAGCGAAACTTTTAACAAAATGCTTTTATCACGGCCTTTCCACGAGGCCGGTGCCGTGGCGAACGGTCAGGCCTCGCGCAGGTCCAGCACCACCGGCGTGTGGTCGGACGCCTTTTCCAATCCGCGCGGGCCGCGGTCGATGCGGCAGCCGGCCAGACGGTCGGCGGCCTGGGGTGAAAGCAGGAAATGGTCGATCCGCAGGCCGTTGTCGCGCGGCCAGCAGCCCGCCTGATAATCCCAGAAGGTGTAGGCGCGGTCGTCGTCATGCAACGCGCGGTACGCCTCGGTCAGCCCGAGATTCAACAGGGCGCGGAACTTCGCTCGCGATTCCGGCTGGAACAGCGCGTCGCCGGCGAAGGCCTGCGGCGAGAAGACGTCGCGCGCCTCGGGGATGATGTTGTAGTCGCCGCCCAGCACCACCGGGATCTCCCGGGCCAGCAGGCCGCGGGCATGGTCGTAGAGCCGGTCCATCCAGCGCAGCTTGTAGGCGAACTTCTCGCCCGGCACCGGGTTGCCGTTGGGCAGATAGAGCGAGGCGATGCGCACGCCCGCAACGGTGGCCTCGACATAGCGGGCCTGTTCGTCCTCCGGCTCTCCCGGCAGGCGGGTCAGCACATCCTCCGCCGGGGTCTTCGACAGCAAGGCCACGCCGTTGTAGGCCTTCTGCCCGACGGCGTTCACGTGATAGCCGAGCTCCTCGAAGGCCGCGCGCGGGAAGGCGGCGGTCTCGCATTTGATTTCCTGGAAGAGCGCGACGTCCGGGGACACCGCGCGCAGCCAGTCGGTGATCAGCGGAAGGCGGGCCTTCGCCGAGTTGACGTTCCAGGTGGCGATCTTCACGAAACTGGCCTGCCTTCTCTTCTTGGTCTATCGCGTCAGACGGCGAAGGAGTTGCCGCAGCCGCAGGACGCGGTCGCGTTCGGATTCTTGATCTGGAAGGCAGCGCCCATCAGATCCTCGACATAATCCAGCGTCGCCCCGGCCAGCAGGTCGAGCGAGGCGTCGTCGGTGACGACCCTGGTGCCGTCCTTCTCGAAGACATGATCCTCGCCGGTCGCCGTCTCGTCGAAGCTGAAGCCGTACTGGAAGCCGGAGCAGCCGCCGCCGGACACGGTCAGGCGCAGCATCAGCTTGGGATTGCCCTCCTGTTCGATCAGGAAGGCGACGCGCTTGGCGGCGCTCTCGCTGACGGCGAGGATGCGGGCTTCGGTGGGCAGAGCGGTGTCGGGCATGGGGTGGCCCCTCTGGTGCGATGCGGGAGTTGCGACAAATGTAGGGGGGATCGACGCCGCCGTCAAAGTGTGGGCACCGTTGCGCAACGGGCACGCCCGCTGACGGAGCCCCGGCATGCCACGCCTTCGCCGTTGCGCCCGCCATTCCCCGCCGGTAGTGTCCGCCCCATGACGGCGGACTGTTTCCACGATCGGCTGGCTCCCTATGCCTGCACCCCGGCGGACACGCGCGGGCGGCTGGTGGCGGAGCCGGAAAGCCCGACGCGCTCGTGCTTCCAGCGCGACCGCGACCGCATCGTCCATTCCGGGGCCTTCCGCCGGCTGAAGCACAAGACCCAGGTCTTCGTCTATCACGAGGGCGATTATTACCGCACCCGGCTGACCCACAGCCTGGAGGTGGCGCAGATCGCCCGCTCGATCAGCCGCACGCTGGGCCTGAACGAGGATCTGGCGGAGGCGGTGGCGCTCGCCCATGACCTCGGCCACACCCCCTTCGGCCATGCCGGGGAAGAGGCGCTGAACGCCTGCATGGAGCCGTTCGGCGGCTTCGCCCACAACGACCAGACCCTGCGCATCCTGACGCGGCTGGAACGGCGCTATGCCGAGTTCGACGGGCTGAACCTGACCTGGGAGGCGCTGGAGGGCGTGGTCAAGCACAATGGCCCGTTGCTGCCCCTGCCGCCCGGCCATCGCCTGCCGACCACCATCGCCGCCTTCCAGGGCGAGTGGGATCTGGAATTGCACACCAATCCGGGGGCCGAGGCGCAGGTGGCGGCGCTGGCCGACGACATCGCCTACAACAACCACGACATCGACGACGGGCTGCGCGCCGGGCTGTTCACGGTCGACGAGGTGGCGGAGCTGCCGCTGGTCGGCCCGTTGGTCCGCGAGGTCGGCGACCGCTATCCGGGGTTGGAGCGCTCGCGCTTGATCCACGAGACGGTGCGGCGGATGATCAACGCCATGATCGTCGATCTGGTGACGGAGACGCGGCGGCGGCTGGCCGGGCATCGGCCGGGCAGCGCCGCGGAGCTGCGCGCCCTGCCGCTGGCGATGGTCAGCTTCTCCGACGCGATGCTGGAGGCGCAGCGGCCGCTGCGCGCCTTCCTGCGCCAGCGCATGTACCGGCACTATCGCGTGAACCGCGAGATGAGCAAGTGCAAACGGGTGGTGCGCGCCCTGTTCCATCTGTTCATGGACGAACCCAACACCCTGCCGACCGAATGGCAGCGCGATATTGCCGGGAATGGGGGCGACGCCGATCTTGCGGTGCGTGCCCGCCATGTGGCCGACTATATCGCCGGCATGACCGACCGCTACGCGCTGGCCGAACATGACCGGCTGTTCGATCTGCATGTGAAGACCTGACCCGTGACGACCTGAGCCGCGAGGCTCCTGTGACCTCCTGAGAAGACGACCTGAGACGATGAATATTTTTAAGGCCTTCGAGACCGATATTCGCAAGCTGCTGGAAGAGCTGGCCGCCGAGGGTGCCATCCCCGCCGGGCTGGACGGCAGCCGTCTGACGGTCGAGCCGCCGCGCGAGGCCTCGCATGGCGACCTGTCCACCAACGCCGCCATGATCCTGGCGAAGCCGGCGAAGATGGCGCCGCGCGCGCTGGCGGAGCTGCTGGTCGCCAAGCTGAAGGGCCGCGCCGACGTGGCGTCGGTCGAGATCGCCGGTCCGGGCTTCGTCAATCTGCGCCTGATGCCGGATGTCTGGCGCGACCGCATCCGCGACGTGCTGACCGCCGGCACCGCCTTCGGCGACAGCGAGCTGGGCGGCAAGACCCCGGTCAATGTGGAGTATGTGTCGGCCAACCCGACCGGCCCGCTGCACGCCGCCCATGGCCGCGGCGCCGTGTTCGGCGACGCGCTGGCCTCGTTGCTGCGGAAGGCCGGCTACGCCGTCACCCGCGAATATTACATCAACGATGCCGGCGCCCAGGTCGATGTGCTGGCCCGCTCCACCTTCATCCGCTACCGCGAGGCGCTGGGCGAGGCGGTCGGCGAGATCCCGGCCGGCCTCTATCCCGGCGAATATCTGAAGGAGGTCGGGCAGGCCCTGGCCGAGCGCGACGGCAATCGCTGGGTCGGCACCGACGAGGCCGAATGGCTGCCGGCCTGCCGCGAGTTCGCCATCGCCATGATCATGGGCTGGATCAAGGAGGATCTGGGCGTTCTCGGCATCACCATGGACGTTTACAGCAGCGAGCGCGCCCTGGTCGCCGCCGGCGCGGTCAACACCGCCCTGGCCGCGCTGGAGGAACGCGGCCTGATCTACACCGGCGTGCTGGAGCCGCCGAAGGGCAAGAAGCCCGACGATTGGGAGCCGCGCCCCCAGACCCTGTTCAAGTCGAGCGAGTTCGGCGACGACGTCGACCGGCCGCTGAAGAAGTCCGACGGCTCCTTCACCTATTTCGCCAACGACATCGCCTATCACTATGATAAATATCGGCGTGGCGCGGCGTCGCTGATCGACGTGCTGGGCGCCGACCATGGCGGCTATGTCAAGCGCATGCAGGCGGCGACGCGGGCGATCTCCGGCGGCGCCGCCGAGCTGGACGTGAAGCTGTGCCAGCTGGTCCACCTGATGCAGGACGGCCAGCCGGTGAAGATGTCCAAGCGCGCCGGCACCTTCGTCACCCTGCGCGACGTCATCGATCAGGTCGGCAAGGATGTGGTCCGCTTCATCATGCTGACCCGCCGCAACGACCAGACGCTGGATTTCGACTTCGCCAAGGTGACGGAGCAGTCGAAGGACAATCCGGTCTTCTACGTGCAGTACGCCCACGCCCGCTGCCGCTCGGTGCTGCGCCATGCCGCGACCGCCCTGCCGCAGCTCGACCAGACGCCGGCCTCGCTCGCCGCCTCCGCCAACCTCGCCCGGCTCGACGCCGAGGAGGAGATGGCGCTGGCCAAGCGCATGGCCACCTGGCCGCGCATCGTCGAGGCGGCGGCCGAGGCGCATGAGCCGCACCGCATCGCCTTCTTCCTCTACGACCTCGCCAGCGACTTCCACGCCTTGTGGAACCGGGGCCGCGACGACGCCTCGCTGCGCTTCCTGATCGAGGGCGATGCGGAGCTGACGACGGCCCGTCTGGCGCTGATCGCCGCGGTGGCGACGGTCATCGCCTCGGGCCTGGCGGTGATGGGTGTGGAGCCGGTGGAGGAACTGCGTTCATGAAGTACGACGGCGACGTCAACTACGCGGCCAATCCCTATGGAATGCCGCCCCGTCAGTCCGCGGGCAAGCGCGGGCTGCTGGCGCTCGGCTTCGCCGTGGTCGGCGTCGTTGCGTTCGCCGGTGCGGCGGTTGTCGGCTTTCGCGGGTCCTCCCGCCTGTCGGGCGACGGTCCGCCGCTGTTGACCGCCGAGCAGGGGCCGACGAAGACGCGTCCCGACCAGCCGGGCGGAATGGAGGTTCCGCACCAGGACATCCTGGCCTATGAGCGGCTGCGCGACCATGACGGCGGGCGCGGCAATCAGGTGGAACGGCTGCTGCCGCCGCCGGAGGTGCCGCTGCCCCGCCCGGTGGTGACACCGCAGATGCCGGCCGCGGTGCCGCTGCCGTCGGTGGCGTCGGTGGGCCAGCTGCCGCCGGGATCCACCGCCACGGTTCCGCGTGACGGCGTCGCCGCCGCGGTGGCGGCCGCGGCCCCGCTGCCCGCGGCCGAGCCGGCGCCGGGACTGCCCGCGCCGGCCGTCGCATCGACAGCGCAACTGCCGGCCACCCAGCCGCCAGCCATTCAGCCGACTGGGGCGCAGTCTCCGCCCGTCCAGCCTCCCGCCAGCGTCGCCGCCAAGCCGCAGCAGCCTCCGGCCAAGCCGGCGCCGGCGCCCCAGCAGCAGGTCGCCGCGGCGAAGCCTCCCGCCGCTCCGCCGCCGCAACAGCAGCAACAGCAGCAGAACGCCGTTCCGTCGGTGGGGCAACTGATCGCCAAGCTGGAGGCGGCGTCGCAGCAGCCGGCACCCGCCAAGGCGGCGGCCCAGCCGGCCAAGCCGGCCCCAGCCGCCGCTCCGGCGGTTTCCGGCGGCAGCGGCGGCTGGCGCGTCCAGTTGGCCTCGGTGCGCAGCGAGGGCGAGGCCGCGGCCGAATGGCGCCGTCTCGCCGGCCGCCACCCCGACGCCCTCGGCGGACTGTCGATGCAGGTCGCCAGGGTCGATCTGGGCGAGAAGGGCATTTTCTATCGGGTGCAGGGGGCCGGCGCCGACGAGGCGCGGGCCAAGTCGGCCTGCGCCCAGCTTCGCGCACAAAATGTGGGGTGTGTGGTTGTCCGTCCCTGATTTGGTGGGTTCCGCCACCCGGGTTTCCCGTCGGCGCGCGGTGGTCTTCGGCTGCGCCGGGCTGGCGGTCACGCCCGACGAGGCCGCTTTCTTCCGCGATGCCGATCCGCTCGGCTTCATCCTGTTCCGCCGCAATTGCGACAGCCGCGACCAGATGCGCCGGCTGGTCGATGACCTGCGCGCCAGCGTCGGCCGGGCCGACGCCCCCGTTCTGATCGACCAGGAGGGCGGCCGGGTCGCGCGCATGCGCCCGCCGCATTGGCCGGCGCACCCGCCGATGGGGGTGTTCGGCACGCTCGCCAGGCGCGATACGGCCGCCGCACTTGATGCGGCCTGGATCAATGGCCGGCTGCTCGCCCATATGCTGACGGAGGTCGGCATCACGGTGGATTGCGCGCCGGTCTGCGATGTGCCGGTCGAAGGAGCGCACGACATCATCGGCGACCGCGCCTTCTCGCGCGATCCCGCCCTGGTGATCGCGCTCGCCCGCGCCACCGCCGACGGGCTGCTGGCCGGCGGCGTGCTGCCGGTGATCAAGCACATCCCCGGCCATGGCCGCGCCTTCGCCGACAGCCATGCCGAGTTGCCGGTGGTGGAGGCCGACCGCGCGACGCTGGAGGCCACCGATTTCGCGCCCTTCCGCGCGCTCGCCGACCTGCCGCTGGCGATGGTCGCCCATGTGGTGCTGAAGGCGATCGATCCGGAGGCCCCGGCTAGTACCTCGGCCATCGTGGTGCGCGAGGTGGTGCGTGGGTCCCCCATCGGCTTCGGCGGCCTGCTGTTCAGCGACGATCTGTCGATGAACGCGCTGCGGGGCGACCCGAGGTCGCGGGCCGAGGCGGTGCTGGCGGCGGGAATGGATGTCGTGCTTCACTGCAACGGCGATCTGGCCGAGATGCGTTCGATCGTCGGCGCCGTTCCGGCGCTGAGCGGGCTGGCGGCGGAGCGCTGGGCGCGGGCCGAGGCTCTGCGCCACCCGCCGGAACCGGCGGACATCGCCGCATTGACCAACCGGCTGGCCGAGCTTCTCGGCACGGCCCGAACCTGACGGACGGGAGCGGACGATGGAGGAATGGATCTTCCAGGTGACGGCCGTGGCCCTGCCGGCCATCCTCGCCATCACCCTGCATGAGGCGGCGCACGGCTTCGTCGCCTGGAGGCTGGGCGACGACACCGCCTATCGGCTGGGTCGGGTCACCTTCAACCCGATCCGCCACATCGACCCGTTCGGGACGGTGCTGCTGCCGGCGCTGATGTATTTCACCACCGGCTTCGTCTTCGGCTGGGCCAAGCCGGTGCCGGTCAATTTCGCCCGTCTCGACCACCCGCGCCGCGACATGGTCTGGGTGGCTCTGGCCGGTCCGGGAACCAATTTCCTGCTGGCGGTGGCGTCGGCGGTGATCTGGCGGCTGGTCAATCCGGAAAACAGCATGATCGAGCTGTGGATCCGCTCCGCCGCCGAGGTTTCGGTGCTGGTCAACGTCATCCTGATGGTCTTCAACCTGATCCCGCTGCCGCCGCTGGACGGCGGGCGCGTCGCGGTCGGCATCCTGCCGGACGTGCTGGCGGTGCCGCTGGCCCGGCTGGAGCGGTTCGGCCTGCCGATCCTGATGGCCGCCTTCTTCCTGCTGCCGATGCTGGGGCGTCAGATCGGCATGGACCTCAGTGTCATGCATTGGGTGCTGGGGCCGCCGGTGGATGCGGTGATCGATTTCATCCGCGTCCTGACCGGCAACGACTGAAAGCGGCCAGATGGCGGATACGCTGACAGAGAGCGGGGGCGGCGTCGCGGCGTCCGCCGGGTCGTCGCCGTCCGAACAGCTTCTGCTGGTTCTGGACGGCTTCGAGGGACCGCTCGACATGCTGCTGGCGTTGGGGCGTGACCAGAAGGTCGACCTGACGCGCATCTCCATCCTGGAACTGGCCGACCAGTATCTGTCCTTCGTGACGGAGGCGCGGAAGGTGCGGCTGGAACTGGCCGCCGACTATCTGGTGATGGCGGCGTGGCTGGCTTACCTCAAATCCCGCCTGCTGCTGCCCGAGCCGGAGGGGGAGGAGCCGTCCGGCGAGGACATGGCCGCCGCCCTGGCCTTCCAGCTCCAGCGCCTGGAAGCGATGAAGGGCGCCGCCGAACAGCTGTTCGCCCGCCCGCGCCTGGGCATCGACGTCCATCCGCGCGGGGCGCCGGAGGATTTGGACCTGCACCGCAAGTCGGTCTACGAGGTCACGCTGTTCGACCTGCTGCGCGCCTATGGCCGGCAGCGCGCCCGCAAGGAGGCCGGCGTCCTGCACATCGCCCCGGTCCGTCTCTATTCGATGGAGGAGGCGGTGCGGCGCCTGTCCTCTCTGCTCGGCCACATGCCGGACTGGGCGACGCTGGCGAGTTTCCTGCCGGGCGGGGAGGGCGGCGCTCTGCTGAGCCGCTCGGCGCTCGCCGCGCATTTCGCCGCGACGCTGGAGCTCGCCAAGGCCGGCCGGGTCGAACTGCGCCAGGACGGCGCCTTCGCCCCGCTCTATGTCCGCGGACGGACGCCCGGTTTCCGGGACGACGATATTTCGGAAGACATGCGATCCCATGATTAAGGAAGTCACCGACGCCCAAGCGGCGGAGGCCCGCATCGGCAAGCTGCGCCTGCTGGAGGCGCTGCTGTTCGCATCGGCCGAACCGTTGGACGAGGAGACGCTCGCCGGCCGCATCGGGCCGGAGGTCGGGCCGATGCTGGAGGAGCTGCGCGCCCACTACGCCCCGCGCGGCGTCAATCTGGTGCGCACCGGCGGCGGCTGGGCGTTCCGCACCGCCATCGATCTGGCGCCGGAGCTGCGGCGGGAGGAGGAGGTCTCGCGCAAGCTGTCGCGCGCCGCCATCGAGACGCTGGCGATCATCGCCTACCACCAGCCGGTGACGCGGGGCGAGATCGAATCCATCCGTGGCGTCGCGACCAGCAAGGGCACGCTGGACCTGCTGATGGAGCATGGCTGGATCCGGCCGGGCAAGCGGCGGGAGACGCCGGGGCGGCCGCTGACCTGGATCACCACCGACCATTTCCTCGACCATTTCGGGCTGGAGAACCTGCGCGACCTGCCCAGCCTCGATGATCTCCGCGCCGCCGGCCTGCTGGACAGCCGTCCCGTCCTGCTGGGGCTGGGCGCGGGCGTCGACGACAGCGCGCTCGGCACCGACGACGGCGCGTGAGTCCGGCCCGAACCGGTTTCTCGCGGAGCGCGCTTGAATTCCGGTGAAACCTCAATGACAACGGGTTAAGCATGGTGGGGGGAGCGTTGCGGCCCTCCGGCCTTTCTGCCATAGTGCCGGCCCGCCGCAGAGGCCGTTCAAACGTGATAGGCGCGCCATGGGTTCTTTCAGCATCTGGCACTGGATCATCGTTCTTCTGATCGTTCTTCTGCTGTTCGGCGCCGGCAAGCTGCCGAAGGTGATGGGCGATCTCGCCAAGGGCGTGAAGTCCTTCAAGGCGGGGTTGCAGGACGACAGCGACGATGCCGCTCCCGGCGCCAACGCCCAGGGCGCCAACGCCAAGACCATTCCGAACCAGCCGGCCAACACGGCCGAAAGCGCGGCCAAGAAGGACGAGGCGGTCCGCAACTGACCGGCGGCCGCGCGGCTGTCCTCCCGGCATCGCCGCGCGTCTCCCTGCCCATCGCATTCCTGAAGCCGGAAGAACATGTTCGACATCGCTTGGTCCGAACTGATGGTGATCGCCGTGATCGCCCTTGTGGTCATCGGCCCCAAGGATCTGCCCAAGGCGATCTTCACGCTCGGCAAATGGGTGCGCAAGGCGAGGGTCGTCGCGCGCGAATTCCAGACCCACATCGACGACATGATGCGGGAGACCGAGTTGGACGAGCTTCGCAAGGAAGCGCTGAAGACCCGCGACCTGAACATCAAGAAGATGATGGAGGACACCATCGACCCGAAGGGGGAGGTGGGCAAGGCCTTCGACGCCAAGGAGTTCGATGCCGGTCTGAACGGCCATCCGGGCAGCCCGCCTGAAGCGGGGCCGGAGCCCGCGCATACGCCCGCCGCTCCGCTGGTGACCGACAGCGTCGCGCCCTCGGCGGCGCCATCGCCGATCACCGGCCCGGCGGTAGACCCGGTTACCAGCGAACCGCCGCAACCGGCTCCGGCCGCGCAGCCCGCTCCGGCCCGCCCGGACGCCGTTGCCGCCGTCCAGCCGACCGACAAGCAGACCTGAAGCGAAGACGGGCCATGACCGGCGACACCCAGCAGGACGAACTCGAAGACAGCAAGATGCCGCTGATCGATCACCTGATCGAACTGCGGAACCGGCTGATGTGGGCGATCGGCGCCATCCTGATCGCCTTCCTGCTGTGCTATGCGGTGTCGGACAGGATCTACAACTTCCTGGTCCAGCCGCTGGCCGACATCCTGGCCGGGCAGGGGCGGCGGATGATCTACACGGGCCTGACCGAAGCCTTCTTCACCTATGTGAAGGTGGCGTTCTGGGCCGGCTGCTTCATCTCCTTCCCCATTGTCGCCAGCCAGATCTGGATGTTCGTGGCGCCCGGCCTCTACAAGCACGAGCGCAAGGCCTTCCTGCCCTTCCTGGTGGCGACGCCGGTGATGTTCCTGACCGGCGCCGGCATCGTCTATTACTTCATCTTCCCGATGGCCTGGCGCTTCTTCCTGGGCTTCGAGTTCCATCCCGACGGCGGGAACGCCCTGCCAATCGAGTTCGAGGCGCGCGTCGGCGAATATCTGCATCTGGTGATGTCGCTGATCTTCGCCTTCGGCATCGCCTTCCAGCTGCCGGTGCTGCTGACCCTGCTGGTCCGCGTCGGCATCATCAGCACCGACGCGCTGGCGTCGAAGCGGCGCTATGCCATCGTCGGCGCCTTCATCGCCGCCGCGGTGCTGACCCCGCCCGACGTCATCAGCCAGGTCAGTCTGGCGCTGCCGCTGATCGCGCTCTACGAGATCGCGATCATCGTCGGCCGCCGGATCGAAAAGGCCCGCGCCGCGGCCGAGGCCGAATAGCCGGCTACCCCTGCGCCGGACGCGCTCCGTCGCTTCTGACGCAGGGTAATATTCCGTCCGTCGTGGACATGCCGCCATTCTCGCGCTAAAAGCACGGTTCGGCCAACAAAAGGCCTCAGCCGCGCACCCGGAGCCTTGACCGTATGCAGACCGCCAACGACATCCGTCGCACGTTCCTGGATTTCTTCGCCAAGCAGGGCCATCAGATCGTCGATTCGTCGCCGCTCGTGCCGCGCAACGACCCGACGCTGATGTTCACCAACGCCGGCATGGTCCAGTTCAAGAACGTCTTCACCGGTGCCGAGACGCGGCCTTACCGGCGTGCCGTCACGTCCCAGAAATGCGTGCGCGCCGGTGGCAAGCACAACGACCTCGACAATGTCGGCTACACCGCGCGGCATCACACCTTCTTCGAGATGCTGGGCAATTTCTCCTTCGGCGATTATTTCAAGGACGACGCCATCGCGTTCGCCTGGAACCTGATCACCAAGGAATACGGCCTGCCGGCAGACAAGCTTCTGGTGACGGTCCACACCTCCGACGAGGATGCGGCGGCGATCTGGCGCAAGGTCGCCGGCCTGTCGGACGACCGCATCATCCGCATCCCGACCGACGACAATTTCTGGCGCATGGGCGACACCGGCCCTTGCGGCCCGTGCTCCGAGATCTTCTTCGACCATGGCCCGTCGATCGCCGGCGGCCCGCCGGGCAGCCCGGACGAGGATGGCGACCGCTTCATCGAGATCTGGAACCTCGTGTTCATGCAGTATGAACAGCTTGGTCCCGACAATCTGGTGCCGCTGCCCAAGCCGTCGATCGACACCGGCATGGGGCTGGAGCGTCTGGCCGCCGTCCTCCAGGGCCAGCACGACAATTACGACATCGACCTGATGCGGGCGCTGATCATGGCGTCGGCCGAGGCGACCAAGACGGCGGCGGACGGTGCCCATGCCGTCTCGCATCGCGTTATCGCCGACCATCTGCGCTCGACCTCCTTCCTGATCGCCGACGGCGTGCTGCCGTCGAACGAGGGGCGCGGCTATGTGCTGCGCCGCATCATGCGCCGCGCCATGCGCCATGCCCACATGATCGGCGCGCGCGAGCCGCTGATGCACCGTCTGGTTCCGGCGCTGATCCAGCAGATGGGCGACGCCTATCCCGAGCTGAACCGTGCCCGCGCCCTGATCGTCGAGACGCTGAAGCTGGAGGAGACCCGCTTCAAGCAGACGCTGGAGCGCGGCCTGCGCCTGCTGGAGGACGAGGTCGGCCATCTCGGCGAAGGCCAGCCGCTGGCCGGCGACGTCGCCTTCAAGCTGTACGACACCTATGGCTTCCCGCTTGACCTGACCCAGGACGTGCTGCGCGGCCAGAACCGCGGCGTTGACGAGGCCGGCTTCAAGGCGGCGATGGACGAGCAGCGCCGCAAGGCCCGCGAATCCTGGGCCGGCTCGGGCGAGGTCGGCACCGAGAAGCTGTGGTACGAGATCAAGGACGAGCTGGGCGCCACCGAGTTCTTCGGCTACGACACCGAAGTCGCCGAGGGCAAGGTGACCGCCATCGTCAAGGGTGACACCCGCGTCGAGGCCGCCGCCATCGGCGACCAGGTGATGGTGGTCGTCAACCAGACCCCCTTCTACGGCGAATCCGGTGGTCAGGTCGGCGATGCCGGCGTGATCTTCTCCGCCGGCGGGGCTGAGGTTGCGGTCTCCGACACGCTGAAGAAGCTGGGCGCGGTGTGGGCCCATGTCGGCACCGTCACCAAGGGCATTCTTTCGGTCGGCGACGTGGTCGAATTGCGGGTGGACAGCAGCCGCCGCGCCGCCATCCGCGCCAACCACTCCGCCACCCACCTGCTGCATGAGGCGCTGCGCCACCGGCTGGGCGACCATGTCACCCAGAAGGGCTCTCTGGTTGCGCCGGAGCGTCTGCGTTTCGACATCAGCCAGCCGACCGGTCTGACCGCCGCCGACATCGCCGCCATCGAGGATGAGGTGAACCGCCGCGTCCTGGCTAACAGCGAGGTCGTCACCCGCCTGATGTCGCCGGACGAGGCGCGCGCCCAGGGGGCGATGGCGCTGTTCGGCGAGAAGTATGGCGACGAGGTCCGCGTCGTCTCGATGGGCGGCCCGCACGGTGAACTCGACCGCGATTATTCGATCGAGCTGTGCGGCGGCACCCATGTCCGCCGCACCGGCGACATCGGCGTCTTCAAGATCGTCTCCGAAGGCGCTGTCGCCGCCGGTGTCCGCCGCATCGAGGCGTTGACCGGCACCGGCGCCAAGGCGTGGCTGTCCGAGCGCGACCATCTGCTGACCGAGGCGGCGAGCGTCCTCAAGGTCAAGCCCGACGAGGTTCCGGCCCGCGTGGCGACCCTGGTCGAGGAGCGTCGCAAGATGGAACGCGAGCTGGCGGACCTGCGTCGTCAGGTCGCCATGGGTGGGGGCGCCAAGGCCGATGGCGGCAACGAGGCCAAGGATGTCGCCGGCGTCAAGCTGGCCGCCCGCGTGGTCGAGGGGCTGCCGGCCAAGGATCTGAAACCGATGGCCGACGAGCTGAAGAAGCAGGTCGGCTCCGGCGTCGTCGTGCTGATCGCGTCGAACGAGGGCAAGGCCTCCATCGTCATCGGCGTGACCGACGACCTGACCGGGTCCTTGAGCGCCGTCGATCTGGTCCGCGTCGGCGCCGAGGCGCTGGGCGGCAAGGGCGGTGGCGGCCGGCCGGACATGGCCCAGGCCGGCGGCCCCGACGCCTCGCTGGCTCCGGCGGCGATCGCTGCCATCGAAACGGCGATCACGGCCAGGAAGGCGTCCTGAGCCCGATGAATGACGGCTCCCGGAGCGATCCGGGAGCCGTTTCTCTGTTCGCGTCCTTTTCTTTCCAGGTCCGGCGATGGAACTCCCGACTCTTCCCTTCACCGTGACCGACTGGTCCGCCGTTCCCGTCACCGAGCATCCGGGCGAGACCGGCCTTGCCCGCTGGCGCAGCTTTCACGCCGGGGAGTTGCGGGTGCGGCTGGTCGAATACACGCCCGGCTATCTGGCTGACCATTGGTGCGACCGCGGCCATGTGCTGTTCGTGGTCAGCGGCGAGCTGGTCACCGAGCTGAAGGATGGCCGCCGCTTCGTCCTGACCGCCGGCATGAGCTATCAGGTGTCCGATTTCGGCGACCATCCGCATCGGTCCTCGACCGAAATCGGCGCCACTCTGTTCATCGTGGACTGAAACCTTCTCATTTGAGGGAGCCGACCCATGCGTTTCACCGGAACCGACCGCTATGTCGCCACCGATGACCTGATGGTGGCGGTCAACGCCGCCATCACGCTGGAGCGGCCGCTTCTGGTGAAGGGGGAACCCGGCACCGGCAAGACCGTGCTGGCGGTGGAGATCGCCCGCGCGCTGAACAAGCCGCTGCTGTCCTGGCATGTGAAGTCCACCACCAAGGCGCAGCAGGGCCTGTATGAGTACGACGCGGTCAGCCGCCTGCGCGACAGCCAGCTGGGCGAGGCGAAGGTCCATGACATCGCCAACTACATCGTCCGCGGCAAACTGTGGGAAGCCTTCGAGGCGCCGGAGGCGCCGGTCCTGCTGATCGACGAGATCGACAAGGCCGACATCGAGTTCCCCAACGACCTGCTGCTGGAACTCGACCGCATGGAGTTCCACGTCTACGAGACCCGCCAGACCATCAAGGCGGCCAGGCGTCCGATCGTCATCATCACGTCGAACAATGAGAAGGAACTGCCGGACGCCTTCCTGCGCCGCTGCTTCTTCCATTACATCCGCTTTCCCGAGCGCGAGACGATGGAACGCATCGTCGAGGTCCATTACCCCGGCCTGAAGGCGGCGCTGCTGCGCGAGGCGCTGAACCTGTTCTATGACCTGCGGGAGGTTCCGGGCCTGAAGAAGAAGCCGTCCACATCGGAATTGCTGGACTGGATCAAGCTGCTGATGGTCGAGGACATCGACCCGGAGACCCTGCGCGCCAAGGACGCGCGCACGTTGATTCCGCCGCTGTGCGGCGCGCTGATGAAGAACGAGCAGGACGTGCACACGCTGGAGCGGCTGGCCTTCCTGGCGAAGCGGGGGCGTTGAGGGGGCAACGGCCCCCCAACCCCGGCGCTCCTCTCAAACCCCGTCCACGTCCTCCATCGTCATCCCCAGCGCCGATCCGCTCACCGATCGCACCGTCACCCGGCTGCGTCCGCCGCCCAGCGGCATCACCCGGATCTGGGTGCCGATGCGCTCGACCATCGCCGGAACATGGCTGATGACCCCCACCTGGCGCCCCCCGGCCTGCAACGCCTCCAGGCAGGACAGCGCCACATCCAGGCTGTCGGGGTCGAGCGTGCCGAACCCCTCGTCGATGAACAGCGTGCCGATCCCGCCGGAGGTGCCCGCCGCCATCGCCGACAGCCCGAGCGCCAGGGCGAGCGACACCAGGAACAGCTCGCCGCCCGACAGGCTGTGGACGCCGCGCCGCTCGTCGCCCATCTCGCGGTCGACCACCTGGATTTCCAGATCGGCTCCCGCCACCCGCTCCAACCGGTAGCGTCTGGCGAGATCCTCCAGATGCCGGTTGGCATGGGTCAGCAACAGGTCCAGGCTCAGGCTCTGGGCGAAGTTGCGCATCTTCTGCCCGTTCGCCGAGCCGATCAGCTGCGCCATCTTGCCCCACAGCGCGCACCGCTCCTGCTGCGCCTCGATCGCCTTGGTCAGCCCGGCCAGCCGCTGCCGGTTGGCGTCATCGGCTTCCAGCCGTCCACGCGCCGAGCCCAAGCGGTCCCGGTCCCGCTCCAGCACCGTCCGGATGGTCTCCGCCGCCGCAGCGGCTTCCTCGGCGCTCTGCGCCGGACGCCCGGCGGCATGATGGCCGGTACGCTGGCGCCGCCGTTCGGCCACCACCAGGGCCGCGTCGCCGCGTGCCCGTTCCAGCACCGCCAACGCCAGTTCTTCGGCCTCCAGATCGCTTTCCGGCGCCGCCAACAGCCGGCGGGCCTCCTCCGGGCCGACCCCGCGCTCGCCCGCCGCCCGCTCCAGCCGCTCGCCCGCCGAGCGCGCCCTCTCCGCGCACAGCCGGGCCGCCTCGCCGCGGGTCTCGTGTTCCCGTTCCATCGCCGACAGGCGGGCGACCGCGTCCTGTCGCATGACGGTGGCTTTCTCCATCAACGCTTCGGCGTCCTGCCGCCTGGCCGCCAGCGACTGTCGCACCTCGGACACCGTCCGGCCGTTCAGCAGGGCGGCCCGTGCCGTCCGTGCCGCCGTCAACCGTCCGGCCAGATCGGCCGCCCGTTCCCGCGCTTCCTCCTCGGCCCGCAAGGCCGCCTCCAGTTCGGCCGCCTGCGCGGCCCGCTCGCCGGTCGCCCGTTCCACCTCGCGGGCGGCACGGGCCAGCGCGCCATCCTTTTCCCGGTGCTCGGCCACTTGCGCCGCCAGATGGGCCCGGTATCCGTCGGGCTCCCGCTCAAGCCGTGACCGCCAGCCCGCCTCTCCCGCCAGTCCGTCCGCCAGTTCGGCCAGCATGGCCTCCCGCCCGGCTTCTGCCCGTTGACGCGCCGCCGCCGCGAGCGCCATGGCTTGGCGTCCGTCCGCCAGCCGCTGCCGAGCCGCCTCGCTCTCACCCGTCAGCGCGGCTGCCTCGTTCTCCAGCCGCCGATGCTCCTGCTGCGCCGCATCGATCCGCCGGCGATGGTCGAGCGCCTGCTCCTCGTCGGCGGCGATGGCGGTCAGCCGCCTGTCCACCGACTCGACCTCCCCACGGATGTCATCCAGCCTTCCGCCCTCTGCCCAGCCGATGGCGGCCGCCTGCGCGGCCCAGCGAGCCTCAAGCTCTTCGGCCTCCCGCGCCATCGCCGCCAAACGGGCCGTCAGGGCGTCGGCGCCGCGACGTGCCGCCTGTTCCGCCGTCTCCAGCGCCGCATGGCGGGCCAGCGTGCCCGCCAGCGCCTCGCGCAACTCGGCAAGATGCCTTTCCTGATCCCGTGTCACCCGGCCCAAGGGGGTTGTTCCGGCGCCGGCCCAAGGGTGGTCGGCCGATCCGCAGACCGGGCAGGCCTCTCCGTCCACCAGCCGTCCGCGCAGGCTCTCGACATCCTCGCGTTGGGCCAGCAGCAGCCGTTGTAGCGTCCGTTCCGTCTCCTCGACCGCGGCGCGCTGCCCGGCGCGGCTCTCGGCAAGCGCCCGCGCCGCCGTTCCGTCCCGTTCGGCTTCGCCCAACAGCCGCAGCCGCTCCGCTTCGCTCACGGCGCGTTCCGTCGCCAGCCGCTGTCGGGCCTCCCCGGTGGCGAGCAGGGCGAGCAGGCCGTCGCGCCGCCGGCCCGCCTCCGCCCGTGCCCGCCGCGCCTCGTCCAGCGAGGGCACCGTCTTGCCGATCAGGCTCTCCAGCGCCCGTTCCGCCCGGCGGCAGCGCTCCCGGGCCTCGGCCAGCCGGCCTTCCATCGTCTCGGCTGCGGCGGTGCTCGCCGCCAGATCGCGCTCCAGCCGCCCGCAATCGCGCGTGGCCGCTTCCGTGGCCCGGCCCTCGGCGATGGCGCGATCCAGCAGCCGGTCCCAGCGCTCCCACTGGGTCACCACCGGACCGAAGTCCGCCCGCTGCCGCAGCCACAGCTCCAATCGCTCCGCATCGTCGCGTGCCGCCGTCAGGATGGCGTCGAGATCCCGCACCGCCCGCCGCGCCGCGCCGCTGCGCCCGGCTGCCGCCGTCACCGCCGCTTCGGTGATCCCCTGCTCGCCGGTCAGCGTCGCGACCCGCCCGTCGAGATCGGCCGCCCGCCCCAGATCGGGCTCCGCCCCGGCCTGTTCGGCGCACGCTTTCTCGAATCGCCGCCGGGCCTCGCCATGACGGCCGGTCGCGGCCTCGACAGCCAGCCGGGCGGTATCCAGTGCCGCCGCCGTCCGCTCCGCCGCCACTCCAGCTTCCGCC